>JARIDM010000256.1 GCA_029263945.1 Sporosarcina sp. | reverse complement strand
ACGTGACCCAGACCATTATTTATGGGATTTTAGGTTTCATGGGGAACCAATTTTTGCATTTGGAAATGCACCTGCTTATAAACAACGAAAAACCCGTGATTTAGGAGAAGCGATGGTCATCGGTTTTCAACCTCGTAAAATATTCAAAGGATTGACGGGAACTGAAAAAGGGGGCGTGATGTCTCGAGAAAAGGTGCGAGAACGCGTTGAGGTATGGGACCAATTACCAAAGCATCCTGACATTAGTCACTTTGGCGATCCTACGCATAATGAATGGAAACAGTTCTTTATCGGGGATGACGTAGAACCGATTGTTGGGAAATGCCCTTTTACACATAAAGAAACCATGTGAAAAAGCCGTCCGATTTTCGGCGGCTTTTTCGCTGTCGATTTCCCGGGAAATACGTCGAATGTAGCTGTTGAATCCTACGACTATCATCACAATTATTCATGAGTTTGGTCGATCGCCGCCTTTACTTCTTCCAAAGCTACGCCCAGAATTGTAGCAATTTCTTCAACACGCACTTACTCCAACACATATTTCTCGAACAATTCTTTCGTTAAGGCAAATTTAGGATGGATTCGATCTTCCCCGTCTTTTTCAACATTCATGACGACAGAAATGAACCGTTTGTCATCAAACACCCCTGTACTTGCAAAACAAGGGCCAGCCAAAGTGGTATAGCCCGTTTTCAACCCGTCAATGCCAGCAAAAGCTTCGGGCATTCCTGGTAGAAATTGGTTGGTATTCCAAAGTTCCTTGCCATCCGTTGTGGTAAAACTGGTTAACTGCGTAAATGACAAGACTTCTGGGAAATGCGCCAACAGTTTCTGGCTGATCACTGCAACGTCTCGTGCTGAGGCATGATTCGTTTCTTCTTTCGTCTGCCCAACAAAATCTCCATCTAACCCACTGGCATTATAAAAAGTAGTCTCTTTTAGGCCAAACGTCTTTGCTTGTGCATTCATTAATTCAACAAACGAAGATTCCGTTCCGCTTACCATTTCTGCAAGTCCCACTGCTGCATCATTCGATGAATTCACAGTCATGGCGCTAAAGAGTTCTTTTAACGTATAGGAATTCCCCGGGGTCATGCCTAGCCCGACAACGCCTTTTTGTTTACTCATTTGGACGACTTTTTCACTTGGCTCGTAGGGACTTTCCCAATCCAGAGTATTGTTTTGGATTGCGGTAAGGACAATGTACTGCGTCATCATCTTAGACATACTGGCAATCGGTAAGGCTTCTTTACTATTGTCTTCATAAAGTACCTTCCCTGTCTCCGCGTCTATTAAAATAACTGCACCTGCGTCAATGCTCAGCGCAGCTTTTTTCGTAACAGGGTTCTTATCTGGCAGCATAAACAAAATGCCCGCCACAACAATTAGCATAAACAATAACTTCTTCATATCTTTCACACCTTTTCTATTCATAACGCTATCTTAGCAAGTAATAATGAAGAATGACTGATGCCATTTCTTAAGATTTCCTTAAGGTTAAGATCGCGTTACAATCCAAAAAAGAACTAAACCTACCGCAAGCGCCATCCATAAAGAAGACAGCACACGCTCTCTTTTCTGTTTATCTTCCATATTGCGTGTAAAATAACGAATGACCAGTTCCACTAAGATTGCGATCACAATTACCATAATCCATTTCATAAAACATCCTCCTGTTCGACCTATCATAAATGAGCCTAATGCTTGCATATACTGACAAGAATAGACTGACTACCCTCTAAGAATGCCCACACACACGGCACATGATGACGCTGAATATACTACACTATCAAGCCAACATTGGCAGTGTTTACCTAAGTGTACTGCTTTTTAGCAGAGAGAGCCACCGTTGTATGTTTGTTGGATAGGTGCACGTTGACAATGATCCCCTAACGGTTCGAGGAGGCGTTCCCACAGGCGACTGGAATTCAATTCGATAGGTTCATTGCCAACAGAAAACGTACGAGAATTTCCAGTGTAAGGCATCTACTATGCGGTGTGCAATTCATGACGTGTCAATTGTTGAAGGGGGACTTGCCGAGGAAAATACGATAGAACCATTCATTCTTTATAAATCTTTCAATAAAAAACTCCACGCTCGTTGGTGGAGTTTTCTACTTTATAACTTTGTTCGAACATCCCACAGTTCTGGGAAGAAACGATGATCGAGGACGGATTTTAAATAGCTTACCCCTGCAGATCCACCCGTTCCTGTCTTAAAACCAATGATTCGTTCTACCGTTTTCATATGACGGAAACGCCATTGTTGGTGGCTGTCTTCGATGTCGACCAGTTTCTCGGCTAACTGGTACAAATCCCAGTGATCATCGACATTGCGGTATACTTCAAGCCAAGCTGCAGCAACAGTTGGATCCCCTCCATACGTCACGGAGAAGTCACGTGTGAGTAACGCTGGGTTAATGGGGAATCCTTGACGTGCCAATGCTTGAATGGCCACATCGTAAATACTCGGCGCTTCGTAAGACACTTTTAATTCAGCCGCAAGCGCAGGATCTTTTTCGTAAATCTTCAAGATATGCGGTTGTTTGTACCCAAGAGCAAATTCAATTTGTCGGTTTTGATAAGACTGAAAACCTGAGGCGCGGCCAAGGCTATCACGAAACTCCATATATTCAGCAGGCGTCATCGTTGCCAACACGTCCCAAGCTTGAATGATTTGCGTTTGAATACGCGATACGCGCGCAAGCATTTTAAAGGCTCCTGGGAGTTCATCTTTGTTAATTAACGCAATGGCTGTATTTAGTTCGTGTAATATGAGCTTCATCCACATTTCACTCACTTGGTGAATGACGATAAACAGCATCTCATCATGATGGCCAGACAACCGTTGTTGACTGTCTAATATTTTATCTAAATTCAAATATTCTCCGTAGGTCATTTGCGCTTTAAAATCCGTGTAAATCCCCTTGTCATCCATTTACTCAACCCCTTCAATTGCTTTCACTACCGCACGGACTGGACTGCCATCCGCATCTGTCAGCGGAAGTGGAAGTGCGATAAGCTCGTAATCGCCAGGCGTTACGTTGTCGAGCACAATATTTTCCAAGATAAGCACGTCGTTGGCATGCAGTGCATGATGCGCCTCCAATGTCTTACTCTCCTCAGGATCGACTGACGGTGACTCCACGCCGATGAGGCGAACCCCACGCGCTTTTAACAAAGGGCCAATATCTGGACGTAAATACGTAAAGTTTGGTGGGAAAACAGTCAAATCTTCACGGCCACCCATGCGGAGTAAAATACGCGTTGCCCCTCCGAAGTCTACCCCTTCAAGTTCACTGCGGCCCACACTTTCGGCACCTGTAACGTCAATGACCCGCGCACGTCCAATATACAAATCGATGGGCAGTGCACGCACTTTTTCACCTGCATCGTCATAGTGAAATGGTGCATCGATGTGCGTACCCATATGTGTGCTCGTCGTTAATTTACCGATATTGACAGAACCTGCGTCTGCTTTTTTGAAGGCCACTTCATAGGAAAAAGGCGTATCGCCAGGCCACTCCGCCAGGCCGTTTTGAAGCGGTTGTGAAATGTCTATCCACTTGCTCGTCATGCGACCACACCTCGTTTATTTTCATATTGGGTATAGCGTTTTTCATCCATAATGCGTTTAAGCTTTTGCACGGTACACCATACGTCTTCAAATGAATTGTAAAGCGCAACAGGTGCCAGTCTCACGCCGTTTGGAGCACGGAAATCAGGAATCACACCGTCTGCTTTTAGTGCTTTACAAATACGTGCCGCTTCTT
>JARIDM010000167.1 GCA_029263945.1 Sporosarcina sp. | reverse complement strand
TTCTTTTCTTTATTTTCTTCTTCGTATTCTTCGAAGTGGAACCAAATTTGGTCTAAGTTAATTACTTTTTTGTATTTCTCGTAAAATTCTTGATCAGCCATATGTTCATAATCATGTATCAGTTCATTCACAAAAGCGTGCCACTTGATTGGGAAAACCTTTTCGAGTGACGGGTTATTGACGATGCCTGCTGATGATTCTTTTACCTCTTTCACTTCGTCCATTGGAGTAACCTCACTTAATTCAACCGCTTTAAACACCATTGAATTTTTGTAGTGTGCCAAATCATACGGATAACGATTGTGCTTTTCGAGTGCGGTATCCTCAAGTTTTAAAATTTTTGCTAATGCTGCTGTTTCAAAGCTCCAATACCCTACATAGTTTCCCTCTTTATGTGTGTTCTTCCATCCGTAATCATAGTGTCCTCTCAACCATTCCTTCTTTATATACTGCTGCAGTCTGTTAGACGCTGCCTCTTTATCTGTTCTTGCAAGTTTAATAATTTCTTTTGTTTTTGCGTAAGGATTTTCTTTGAAAAACGCATTCGACATATAAGTCCATCCAATATCACTCGAACATAGTAAATAATCAATTACAAAATCATTGACTTCTTTCTGCTCGACAATTCTACTTAATCGTACCAAATTATTTTTATCTGTTTCTAATAATAATCCTAAAGAGATCATCCACAAGAGGTTAACATAACCAACTTTTCTCTCTCCAGTTTGCTCTAAATGGTCGAGTGCATTTTGATAATCTACTTCTACCGCAAATATATCTTCACCTAAAGAATACTTGGCATTAATATTGCTAATTCGATGTCGAAAGCTGGCAAGGTGAGTACCTTCTATTATGTGCTGATTATCTTTCGGATATCTTTGAATTCCATTCATAATATCTTTTTCTAAACTTGCAATTTCCCCTTTGTTCTCCGAAATAAATTCTTCATATAATTCTATGTTCTTTCTAGTTTCTTCTTCTGTGCATAGATCATCTCTCATAAATATTAAATGCTCCTTTCCGATTATGGCCAATCCCCAATAACTTTTCCATTGGCATCTAGTTTGAATGTTTTTATATTTCCATTCTGATCAATTCTTGACAATACCCTTTCAACTTGACCTTTTTCCAATGCGGTTGTAATTTTAGTTGTTAATATCAGATTTTCATTTACGGCTTTTAATATTCTGCTTTTTCCAGACTCTCCACCTGTCAACCAACCGTCTGACATTTGAGGTCCATCTATGGCTTTCTTCGTTAATTGCGAACTTCCAAATTTAGCTTCATCAATCACGTATTTTATTGTTGAATTTGGATTCATATTTTCGTAAAGTCCATCTATTCCATGTACGATTTTATCATTTATACTTGTTGGTGCAAC
This sequence comes from Sporosarcina sp., assembly GCA_029263945.1. Lineage (GTDB taxonomy): Bacteria > Bacillota > Bacilli > Bacillales_A > Planococcaceae > Sporosarcina. The sequence continues at coordinate 2,022 of JARIDM010000167.1, read as the reverse complement.
TCTACCAACTGGCTTTAAATCATATCCCGCATCCTTTAAACTTTGATTATTCATTAAATCGTGAGATGATCTTATTTCTCCATAATTGCCTTTTTGTTTGTTTGTTGCAGTTTTTGCATCAAATCCGTCAATATTTGTTTTTTGATTGACACCAGAAATCTCAACGTTATCAGTACTTTTGCTTGGTACTTTCTTTGGTTTAACGACTTTCCCGACAATCGAATTATTCACAAACTTAACACTTGTCTTTATGATTTTCCCCTGTGGTGATAGTGAAAATGCTGCAAATCCCCTACTTCCGATAGAAGCTTTCGAATCCCCAAGCGTTTTCCAGTCATCTAAAAATATAAAATTCGCTACACCTAATCCTGCTTTATCCAGAAGGCTCAAGTGTCTTGGTCCGTAATCTTTTGAGACTCTAGCAGCCCCTTGATTCCACATCAAATATTCGCCTGTTTCAGGATTAATCAGGTTGTTGTGAGGTGACCCTGAAATGCGATTCTTTTCCCGCTCTTTAAAGAATGCAATTAGCTTTGCATCTTTTGTAATAATTGCATTGCTTCCGATTTGTTTGAAAAACGATTCTAATTCATTATCTGTCGTGTTGCTAATACCTGGCATCTCTGCCGTCCGATGTGCCAGATCTGTTGTTAATGTATTTTCCGCAGATAAGGATGTCCAATGCGTTACTTGAAAGTCGATGGCCGTGGTGCCGTCTGTAAACAAACTTTCAATGTTCGCAAGCCAACTTTCCATCGTTGCTAAGTCAGTCTCAATCGGACTTAGCGCGGCTGTCTGTGTAGCGTCAAATTCATGTAAATCGGTAACGGTATTGTTTCTTTTAACTTTAGCACGCTGAACCCCTTCATGCACATCACAGTCATCTAGATGTGGCAGTCCAATAATATCTGCCACTTGGTCCATTATGCCGTTCGCTTCATCTGTAAGACTTTCAGTAATTTGTGCGATATGGGTCAATCCTTGTTCGATTTCACCCTCTAAATAACTTTCACGAATGAAACCCGACAGATCTGGTTCTAATGACTCTAACGCAGCGTCCATTCTTTCTAATACTGAGACAAACCGACTTTGAAATGTTGAGAAGAACTGTAAAAACGGAAGATGACATTCTTCATAGAACGAACGAATCGCATTTCCGCCTTCTCCTTTTAAAGAATCTTCTAGTGCGACAAGTTTTTTAATCGATTGTTCAATCATTTGAATCTCAGTGTCCAAACGATGTAGCATCGTAATATTCCGTCGTAGCCCATCATGAAGAGGTCCTACATCCAAGACCTTCATCACATCACCCTCTAGTTTTTAAATGCTTTTTAAATATTCCATATAATAGATAAATAACACTACCAATCTACGATGTCAAAGGAACTTAAATCTAGTAGGATCCAGGACTAGTTAATTTAACCTAGGATTAACAAATAGTTTTCATCTATACGGTTGTTCGTAAAGTGATTCGACATATTTCTACTAGACGAAAGATATAGTATTTGGTTTTGTACACTTCATTTCGGCACTTTATACTCAATTTCAGTCGAATTACTCGTAATTAAAAAATTCCATTTGTATCTTATTGATATATATTCAATACAATTGATTGAATGTACTTGATAACTCCAGTGACCGTTATTATCATTAATCTTTCCCAACTTCTTGAATGATCACTTCATACATTTACCCAACGATCATATCGATTGGAACCAACGCATAATAGTTCTGGTCAATGTCTAAAATAAATTGAACCAATTTCTTTTCTGTTTGTTTCCAATACGTCTTCAAATCAGCAGCATAGTCTTCAAGCGCATCTTTATAATCCAATTGTAAAATGTAATCTTTTTCCGTCATCGCAAAAACCAGAAGGGTTCCCAATAAATTCTTCTCTTTATTTTCTTCTTCGTAATCTTCGAAGTGGAACCAAATTTGGTCTAAGTTAATTACTTTTTTGTATTTCTCGTAAAATTCTTGATCAGCCATATGTTCATAATCATGTATCAGTTCATTCACAAA
>JARIDM010000144.1 GCA_029263945.1 Sporosarcina sp. | reverse complement strand
GTAGATTTTCCATGGTCAATATGGGCGATAATGGAAAAATTTCGAATGTTTTTCTGTCTTGCTAATCTTTGTTCACGATTCATACTGTTCACTCCTATTTATGCTATTAGAAGTATAACAGTGAACAGGTTTTTGTTCAATTTTTATTTAAAAGGATTGCTGTTGTAGCTTCTGCAATCACGGCGATTGTTCGATTTAGTTCTTCTTCCGTATTTTCAACGCCCCCAAGTTCCATAAGGATTAAAGAAGGATGGAGATCTTGATTATACTTGCCGTCGACCCTCGGACCCCCTTTTAAGATGATGCCCCGTGTGATCCCTGGCACGATTTTTTCCATTTCTTCTTTCAGACGCCTTGCTTTTTCTTCATTATGTTTATAATTCGCATGTTCTTTTCCGATTACGAATGCTACTTTTGCATAATCTACTGCTTCAAAGGTAGCAACGGTTTTATCACGACCGATCGAATCTCGGTGGATGTCAATGACCAGGTCATAATCAACTTCTTGTATTTTTTTCTCTACATGACTTCGAATTGAACCATAAGCCATTTCATATTTTTGTGATTTCTTATTTAATTCTGCCATATTATCCACGGGCAATAATTCCGTTTCAACCCCATGGACATTTAATTGTGTTCTAAGTCTTTCCCCAAATTTCGTAATGTTTTCCGTTTGATGAGAAACTGAAACCTTACCATCCTTTTCTTTCGTTACAGGTTCAAAGGCCTCGTGATTATGCGTAAAGTAAAGAAGCGCTTTACCTTTTGAGTCTTGGGTTACTTCTTCTTCAAAAACATTGGAGGCATAAACGATTTTCAGCGGCTCTTTAATGATTTTTGATTGCGCTGTGGTTCCACTGTTTGGAAGGAAATTCAGTAGGATTGGAAAAAGAAATAAAAACAGAATAAATAGACTCCATTTTTGCAGTGTTTGTTTCAAGTGGCATCCCTCCGTTCTCCAACTATATGCAGTGGAAAACGGCTACATGACTATTTTTTAATTTTACCTATCCAATTTGAAAGTGCACTTGAAAGCGTATCTGCATAAAGTGCAACCCATGAATCTATTTCCTTAGGTGAAATAAATGTTCTTAGTTCATGATTTGTCAGCACTTCCTCGAATAGTTGAATACGATCTTCATGCGGCCACGATGCCCAATCTCCAAAAATCGGTTTTAACGCCGTGCGGTCAATGTCTTTATTTTCCGAACGTAGCCAGGGTGTGACTGACAGGATAGACGAAGGACTATCTTGCTCATCTATTTTGGACGCAATATAACTAAACATCGCATCGATTGCATCCGCGATGAGCACAGGTCCATCTACAACCGTTGGAATTCCTATCGCAATGACAGGCAAGCCTAGCGTCTCATAGGATATTTCTTTTCGACTATTGCCGACACCAGATCCTGGGTGAATTCCCGTATCTGTCAATTGGATGGTACGACAAAGTCTAGAGGAATCCCTCGCTGCTAGCGCATCAATGACAATAAGCAGATCGGGTTTTATTTCCCCAACAATCGCTTTCACGAAGTCCGCTGTTTCTAGTCCTGTTTGAATCGTCACACCCGGCGCGTAAACGTAGACTTCGCCGCCCGCTTCGTCATAATAGGCGGGAACAATGTCTTTTAACCTATCCATCGTTAACGGACCAATCGCATCCGGTGTTACGTCTCTATTTCCTAAACCAACAAATAAAATTTTCCCTTTCTTAAGCACTGTAGGATCAGGCAATATGCTCTCTAATTTCTCTATTAGTAACTTCGAAAGCGCCGTTATTTCCTGTCCATCTACAATGGTTAACCTAGGCACGGTTAAGGTTACATAGTTCCCTTTTCGCTTGCCAATTCTTCGTTCTCCTTCCTCTTCTACTTTCACTTCGGTTAATAAAACCCTTCCCACTTTAGATTCCTTGAAGATAATCCCTTTTGAGTCATCTAAGGTTTCTTTCTCCGATTCAGTTCTATGACGGACCATCTCCTCGCTTTCTACAAGAAGATCCGTCCGATAAAAATCAAATTTTCCCACAGTCTCACCTCATAGGTAAGTTTGTGCGACATTGAAAATAATATACTCGCTTCGCAAATAGAACAGATTTTCTGACACAATCTCTCAAAAACATTACGTTTTTATCTTGCTTTTCTTCTTTCGGTTTGTTAAAATTATGCTTGTTATGAAATTGAGGTCTTCCCAAAAAAAGAAGCACTTTTTCCTTACCTGAAATTGGAGGTGAATGATTTGCCAAATATTAAATCAGCAATTAAAAGAGTTAAACAAACGACTAAAAAACAAACAAGTAACTCACACGAAAAAGCAACAATGCGTACTGCTGTCCGCAAAGCGGATTTTGCGATTGATAACAATGAGGACAACAAAAATGACCTTGTTAAGCATGCAATTAAATTAACAGATTCAGCTGCACGTAAAGGCTTAATCCACAAAAATAACGCAGCACGCACAAAATCACGTTTGACTAAAAAAGCACTTTAATATTCAAAAAGACCAGCCAAGTAAATTGGTTGGTCTTTTTTTATTTTATTTGTGTTAGCGAATAGGTTCCATAAAAAACAACTCTAGAAGCCGTTCTCTTTTTCCACCTGTCGTTTTTAGTTTGTAGTCAATTTCGGCAAGATTATTCAGGATGCCAAGTAGGCGTGCCTCCCCTGGTAATCGTCGATTTTCTAACATTAACTTAACCCGATATGGATGAACATGTAAGGTTTTGGCAATCTGGTGCTGCTGATATCCCTTTCTTCGTAAGGATTGCACATGAATCATCAGACGGATTTGACCTGCAATTAAAGAAGTGAGCATGATTGGCTCTTCGCCATTTCGTAGTAAATCATGATAAGTTTTCACGGTGTTTTCAATGTCACCATTTATGTATGAATCTGTTAACCGAAAGACATCCATCTCAGGTGTCCGCGGCACTAAATCCTCAATAATTGCTTCCGTTATTTCTCCACCCCCACTCAAATAAGTCGCCATTTTCTTAATTTCGGTCGCTAACATGAGTAAGTTATCTCCCACCATCTCGATTAGCTTTTGGGCAGTCTGCGCGTTAATCTGTGTGTCATTCGCTTTCGCTTCTGCTTGAACCCACGTTGAGAGATCATTTCCCTGGAGACGAGTCGCTTCAATTACAGTCGTCATTTCTTTCATCTTTTTCGTAATTCTTTTACGACCATCTAACTTTTCATAGGGCGCTATAAATACAACCGTCGCAGTTGGCGAAGGATTGCCAAGCCAATCCTCCAAAACCGTTAAATTATGTTCTACTTCATTTCGTTTTTTATCTTGCCCACTTAAAAAGGATGCGTTGCTTGCAATAATTAGCTTATGGTCTTCTAAAAATGGCAGCGTATCTGCCTCTTCAATAACCGCTTCAATTGATGTCTCTTCCAAATCAAATCGAATAATAGACGCATCTTCAATTTCAGGCAACGCTTTTTTTAGACGCGCAATTGTTGAGTCAAATATATGATGCTCTTCACCCATGAGTAAATAAACGGGATCTACTTTACCACTTGCAATCTTTTTCCACACAGCATTTACCATCTTCTCACCTCATCACGATATGTCCTATAGTATACAGTAAAAACAACTCTTTGCCTGACAAAACTGTTTTAATAAGGACAGATTCTACAGATAAACTGTATTACTATAGATTTTTCATCTCTAATCGCTTATACTATAAAGGATATATTAGGAGGTGTAGCAATGAACGAATTTGAACATAATGTACAGTCAAAACGTAACGATTTCGTAGATTCCGTTGTCGGAATGGTTGTAGCTTTTGCATTTTTTGCTACGATTTGGATTATCCCTACGATTATTGACTTCGTTGCAAGTTAAGATCAACAACTAAAACGGATGAGCGCCCCTTGAAGGAGCACTCACCCGTTTTTTTATTTCCGCATAACCTCAACCGCATATCCTTCATTCTTTACCTGAATCATAATCGAGCCGTTTTCTGCGGTGATAAGCACGGGAACTTGTTGTTTGGCAAACGTCTCAAGAACTTCAGGACTAGGATGACCATAGCGATTATTTCTTCCTGCTGAGATGACTGCTAAACGCGGATCTAATGCTTCAATAAAAGGCGCTGCGCTGGATGTCTTACTTCCGTGATGACCCGCCTTCAAAATAAGCTCTCCCCACTTCACGTGCCCGTATTTCTTCATAAAATCCATTTCTGCCTTTTCTTCCATATCTCCTGTAAATAAAAAAGAAGGACCTGATGTTTTCATCAATAGGACAAGCGAACTATCATTACCAATATATCGATCATCTTGTGGACCTAGATACATAAAAGGAACCTTTCCTTCCATCCACATTTCGCCATCGCGCATTTCAATGATCGGGACTTTCTGTTTTTTTGCGATACGCACCAAGCTTTCCATTTCTTTTTCCTCACCACTATTAGGGGCAATGTGAATCTCTTTCACTCGAATTTCTTCTAACACTTCATCCGCTGCTTCCATATGGTCTGCATGCGCATGAGAGACAATTAGTTTATCAACGCTTGTAATGCCCCGTCCTTTTAAGTAAGGGACAACAATTTCCCGCCCAATTTCAAATGAGTTTTCAGGTGTTTTCCAATTTTTTTCTCCGAAATTCACAACACCTCCTGTATCAATAAGATAGACAGCCTTTCTATAGGGTAACTCGATCACAGCACTGTCGCCCTGCCCGACATCCAAATAGGTAACGCGTAGCGTGCTGTCGGCATATGGCAGTAATTGAAGCATCAGTGCAGGCATAATCACAAATGGGAGTGCACGTAAAACCGACTTTTTATCTTCATAAAGTACAAAAAAGAAAAGCACACCGATCACAGCTACAACAACTTCAATTCCACTTGGTTTTCCTGGTGTCCAAAGTTGATAAGGCAATCCAGCAACCCACTCAGTCACGAGTTGAATCATTTCACGAAATGGCTGGTAATAAAAAAAGAGTACCTCTGTAACCGAACCTATCATAAAACTAAAAAACAATAATACAATGTTTGCAGGTAAGATGATCACCGAATAAAGAGGCACATAAATAATATTCACTAAAAATGACGACAAAGATAATTCATAGAAGTGGAACAATAAAATTGGATATAAAGACAACTGACTGATGCTTGTCACAAGAAAAGAAGTCACCATAGCGGAAGACGATCTCGCCAATATACTGGATGACAACACAAGAGAAAAAGCTGCGATATAAGAGAGTTGAAATCCCGGTTGAAATAAAACAAACGGTTTGAATACTATAAAACCGATTGCACTGAGCGCAAGAACACTATCTAGCCTTAACTTTACATGTCCAAAAACGGTTAATAAAACGAGAATTGTTACAGATACAGCACGCCAAACAGAAGGTGCACCACCAGCTAGAACTGCATAGATAGGTAAAAACAAAATGAGTAAAAACTGTACGAGTTCTCTGCGGATCTTCATCCTCAATAATAATTCACGTAGCATAAAAGTTAACAGCCCTACATGAAGTCCCGAAATAGCAAATAAATGTGTAATCCCGAGCCGACGATATACGGTGGCATCTTCTTCCGTCATTTCACTTCGGTCTCCTATGAGCAGCGCTTCCGCTTCTGCAATAAGAGATTCGGGAAAAGTGTTCTGAATATGCGTTTTCACTTTTTGACGTTGTCCAGCAAGACGAGAAAGAATTGTATGTTTTACCTCTATCTTTAAGATACGCTGTCCTTCGAAAATGCCAGAGGCGCCGTACATTCTCATATACGCATTCATATGAAATGCATAAGGATGAGAAGGTATTTGAGCGGCCTCAAAAGTACCTGTAACTGTAAACAGCACAGACGGAAAATTGTACGTCATAAATTGTTGCTTTTCAGCTTCTGATTGAAATCGATAAACGGCATAAACCGTTAAACCTTCGGACGTTTTAGCAAAGCCTTTAAGCGTGCTACCATTTATTTTGGCACTGTCTGACCAAGCTATTGTAAGTGTGGCTGAAGAATCTTCCATCATTTCTGGAAGTGTCATGGAGATGTAAAGAAATGAAAACAGAGCGGCTATCACCGCGAGGGTAGGTGTGCGGAAATCTTGTTTCGTGCGTAAGAAGATGGGGAGAAGCAATAAGTTAACGAGTAAAAGATAAACGGAGCCGTAAGCAGCAAAAGCCGATACGGCAACCGAAAATGCGATGTAAATAAAACGAACTTGTCCAATTAAGTTCCAAATAGTGCATTCACCCTTTTCAATAAAGGGTCCAATTGTTTTTCATCAGCACCAAGTTCTTGCATCACCGCTAGCATATCTTGCATGAGACTCAACTTGTTTTCACTGTCGAAATCGATTTTACTTTCATCAAAAGGAATGTGTTGAGTTGAAACGCCCGCTTGCGAAAATAACTTGACTGCATATTCATGATTTCGGTAATCTAAGGCGTAACAAACTTTTTTCACACCCGCTTGGATGATCGCTTTCGTACATTGCAAACAAGGAAAATGCGTCACATATATCGTTGAACCTGCAGCAGGTGTTCCGTATTTAGAACATTGTAACAGTGCATTCATCTCTGCGTGGATTGTTCGCACACAATGATTGTCCACAACATAACAACCATGATCGATACAATGATCTCCGCCTGAGATTGAGCCGTTATATCCCCCTGCAATCATTCGATTATCGCGTACAACAATTGCGCCTACAGAAAGCCGCGTGCACGTGCTACGCAATGCTAAAAGATGACATTGGGCCATGAAAAATTGGTCCCACGTAATTCGCTCCATATGAATGCCTCCGTCGTAAAATATGATTACTTCACTTTAATTTGATGTTTTAGCTTATCGAACGTTTTTTGGCCAATACCAGAAACTTCCATTAATCCTTCAACCGTTTGATAAGGACCATGTTCTTCTCTATATTGAATAATGGCTGCCGCTTTGGCAGGACCAATGCCCGCTATCGATGTCAATTCCACTTCAGTAGCTGTATTGATATTCACTAATCCACCGCTCGTATCCTCAACACCATCCGTGCTTAGATTCACTTCATTTTGAGGCACTTCTTCTCCCTCTAACGGGACATAGATGAGCAACTCATCAGCGAGGCGTAGCGCATGATTTAACATACGAGAATCAGCTTCTGGTGCATATCCACCTGCAGCCGTAATCGCGTCAATCAAACGGTCTCCTTCTTCAAGCGTGTAAACACCTGGACGAAGAACTGCTCCTTTGACATCCACTACGATGATTGCGGGTAAACCAACCTCTTCAACTACTTCTTCTTCAACTAACTCAGGAAAGGGATTTTGTTCGCCGAGGACAATGTTCGTTGTCTCTGCTTGCCCACGGGGAATGAGCAAAAAAGCGACAATTGCGGCGACCGCCACAACTGGGAATAGAAATTTACGCCAATGATCAGATACCAAAGAAAGAAACAGTGGTTTCACCCCTTCTTTTTTTAGCATCCATATGGAGTCTATTCTAGTATAATCGAATTAACAAATAATTCAAATAGTTATTTTCGGATTTGGAAAAAGATTCGCTCGCTTTCTGACTCAGGTGCTTCATCTTCCCAATCCGCAAAGATTCTTTCGATTGAATACCCAATGTTTTGCAACATGTCAACGTACTCATGTACTGAAAATGTTCGCTGATCATGTACTTCATCAAATCGATTGTACAAACCCTGCGCATTTCGGACAAAGAATGCAAGTTCAGAATGCACTGCGTGCGC
>JARIDM010000138.1 GCA_029263945.1 Sporosarcina sp. | reverse complement strand
TACGTCTGTTGGGCAAGGGCGATTTACGCCTACAGAAGAAGCGAATCCTTATATCGGAAAGTCTGAGATAGAAGCGCAAGTCGAAGAGGAAAAAATTGAAGTGATTCTACCTGGACCGCTACGGGGGCATATTTTAAAAGGGATGCTCAATGCGCATCCCTACGAAGCACCTGCTTATGAACTCTTCAAACTTGACCAACATACAAATGAACTTGGGTTAGGTCGTGTAGGTCTTTTAGAAGAACCTATGACGCTTGATGCATTTGCAAGCCGTGTTAAAGATGTTTTCAAAGTGCCAGCATTACGCTTTGTTGGAGATCCAAATCGCATTGTGAAGAAAGTGGCTGTGCTTGGTGGCGATGGGAACAAATATATTTACGCTGCGAAGCGAAGTGGTGCTGACGTTCTGGTCACTGGAGACCTTTATTACCATGTAGCGCATGATGCGGAAGCATTAGGGCTTGCAGTTGTTGATCCAGGTCATAATATTGAGAAGGTGATGATTGAAGGCGTTGCAAAACGTATGCAGCTCGCTGTTGATAAAGCTAAATTTGCCGTCAAGTTTATAGAATCAGCAGTCATTACTGAACCCTTTCAATTTAAATAAGAAAAACCGGTCTTTTTAGAAAAAGACCGGTTTTTCTTATGTTGCATAAGGTTCTATGCGCTCAACGGGTGTTGGGTTTTTTATCTTTGGTAAAATTTTATCGAGTTGAAACTTTTTCTCTGGAATGTGTGTCGAAGGATCTTCTGGGTCAAACTTATCAAGAAACGAAATAACTTCTCGAACGACAATTGTCGGGGTTGAAGCGCCAGCAGTAACTGCGATCGTTTCGATTCCAGTGAGCCAATTAATATCAATCTCTGAAACGTCAGAAACTCTGTAAGAAGGTGTATTGGCAATTTCGACAGAAACTTGTGTAAGTCGATTGGAGTTATTACTTAAAGGATCTCCTACAACAATGAGCAAATCCGCTTGCCCTGCTTGTTCTGCCACGGCTTCTTGTCTAACTTGGGTTGCCAAACATATTTCTTGTTGGGCTTCAATGTGTGGGTATTTAACTTCTAACGCTTCCATCAGGTGTTTAACATCCCATTGGCTCATCGTCGTTTGGTTTGTGACGAGGAGTTTCTCGTTTTCGATAGACAAAGCTTCAACATCTTCAAGTGTTTCGACAAGATGTACTTGGTTAGGCGCAACACCGACAGCGCCTTCTGGTTCTGGGTGATGACGTTTGCCGATATAGACAATATCAAAACCTTCTGCTGTTTTCGCTTCGATTAGATCATGTGTCACTGTAACGTCTGGACAAGTTGCATCTATAGAAACAAGTCCTTTTCTTCTCGTAAGTTCTCTTACTTCTGGAGAAACGCCATGGGCAGTAAAAATGACCGTACCTTTATCTGCTTTTTCTAAGATTTCCATTCGATCTTTTCCATCTAATGTAATGATCCCATCTTCTTCGAATGCATCCGTTACATGTTTATTGTGGACAATCATTCCTAATATATAAATGGGCCTTGGCAGAGATTTATCAAGGGCCGCATTTCTAGCGATGATCATTGCATCGACAACCCCGTAACAATAGCCTCTAGGGGTAATCTTTAATACTTTCATTCAATTCACTCCTCTAATAGGATTATGCATCTATTATAGCGGAGTTGAGCTTGTTGTTCAAAGTTATCGGTTAGGTGGTTGGAAAATTCTCGGTACAGAAGGTGATGGCCCTTGTGGCGAAGGGGTTGTTTGTGCTGATGCGCTACGTGTAGGGTTCGCATTTGTCTGCGCAGTTCTCGCGTTTTCAGCTGTGGGCATCGATTGAAATCCTTTATATAATCGCCACATCGCAGGTAAATTCCGGAACATGGGTGCGAATTGTTGTGCAACTGGCGCAAATTGTTGGGCTGTATTTAAAAACTGATTTGCGGTTTGCATATACGATTCCATTTTTGAAGGTCCTTGTTGTCCAGGTTGTGTTGGTCTGTTTCCTGGAAAAGGCCCATTTGGACGATTAAATGGGGGTGATTGTCCCTGACTTTGAGGCGCTTGCATAAATGAATTCGTATTAAAACCTGTTTGTCTCATGGGTTGCTGTTGGTTTCCACTGAATGGATAAAACGATTCGTATCTCACTGGCTAAACTCCTTTCTATAAATCTAAATAAACTGACATATCGTATCGTATGCGAAAAGAACATACGGCGGAACAGAATCATGTTACAATAGAAAATATGTTAGGAGGCATGAATATGTCGAAATTCACAGATTATAAGTTCCAACCATTTCTAAGAGATGCGATTGGAAAGCTCGGATTTGAAAGTCCGACACCCATTCAAAAAGAAATCATTCCACTCATGTTAAAGGGGTCATCTGCCATTGGTCAGGCACATACAGGAACAGGTAAGACACATAGCTTTCTAATTCCAATTGTGCAAAGGGTAAACTCAACTAATGAGGATGTTCAAGCAGTCGTAGTTGCGCCAACGAGAGAACTTGCAACGCAACTTTATGATGAACTTGCAAAATTAATTGAAGGAACGGAAATTAGAACCACACTTTTAATCGGGGGTACTGATAAAGAACGTTCAGCGGTTCGATTAAAGTCAAATCCGCATATTGTTGTAGGAACACCAGGTAGAATTCAATATATGGTGGAAAATAATGCATTATCGGTTCACACTGCTACTATGTTAATTATTGACGAAGCAGATCTTGCATTTGATATGGGGTTCATTGAAGACATTGATAAGTTTGCAACGAAAATGCCAACAAGTTTAGAAATGTATGTATTTTCAGCAACAATTCCAGAAAACTTAAAACCGTTTTTAAATAAGTACATGGAATCACCAGCCCATATTATTATCGGAAAACGTAAATCATTTACAGAGAATATGCATTACTCACTTGTTCCGGTTCGTGGAATGGATCGCGAGAAGAAACTTCTAGAAGTTTTAGAAGGAATCACACCATACTTGGCGATTATTTTTACAAATACCCGTAAAAATACGGATCGATTAGCGAATTTCCTTGCTGAATCAGGGATTAAAGTTGGTAAAATTCATGGTGATTTGTCCCCGCGTGAAAGAACACGCATGATGAAAAGAATTCGTGATTTAGAGTTCCAATTTATTGTTGCGACAGATTTAGCAGCGCGTGGCATCGACATTCCAGGCGTGAGTCATGTCATTAACTACGAGTTGCCAGATGAACTTGAGTTCTTCATTCACCGTGTGGGAAGAACGGCACGTGCGGGACTTAAAGGATCCGCGATTACTTTATATGATCCTTCTGAAGAAGAGAAAATTCAACGTATTGAAGCTTTAGGCATTCCATTTGTTCATGAAGAAGTGAAAAAAGGTGAATGGGTTGAAGTGAAGGAACGTCACGCTAGAAAGACGCGTGTAAAAAAATTCGATGATGCAGATCGTAAAGCGGTTGCTTTTGTACGCAAGCCGAAAAAAGTAAAGCCAGGATACAAGAAGAAAATGGCTCAGCAAATCGAGAGCATTAAGAAGCAAGAAAGGAGAAAGTTCCGTAAAAAATGACTAAAAAACACACTTTGTTAATTGGCTCTCATGTATCTATGAGTGGAAAAAAGATGTTGTTAGGTTCTAGTGAAGATGCGGCAAAGTACGGAGCGAACACCTTTATGATTTACACAGGTGCGCCTCAAAATACACGTCGTAAACCAATCGAAGAGCTAAATATTGAAGCTGGACAAGCCCATATGGCAGCGAACGGCATTTCTAATATTGTTGTCCATGCGCCGTATATTATAAATCTTGCAAACACAACAAAGCCAGCAACGTTCGAGCTTGCTGTAGATTTTTTACAAAAAGAAATTGAGCGGACAGCAGCGCTCGGTGTCGATCAGATTGTTTTACATCCTGGGGCACATGTAGGTGCTGGTGTTGAGGCTGGGACTGCCAGAATTATTGAAGGATTAAATGAAGTTCTATCCCAAGACTATCCAGTCCGAATTGCCCTTGAAACAATGGCGGGGAAGGGAACTGAAATCGGTCGTAATTTTGATGAACTTGCCAAGATTATTGATGGGGTAACGCATAACGAGCGTCTTTCTGTTTGTTTTGATACGTGTCACGTACATGATGCTGGTTATGACATTGTGAATGAATTTGACGAAGTTTTAAATGAGTTTGATAAAATTGTGGGCAGTGAGCGGATATCAGTTGTTCACGTTAACGATAGTAAAAATGCCAAAGGTGCAATGAAGGACCGCCATGAAAATATTGGTTTTGGTCATATTGGTTTTGAACCACTAAATTACATTGTGCATCACCCTGCATTTAAAGATATCCCTAAAATTCTGGAAACACCATTTGTTGGAGAAGATCCAAAAAATAAAAAAGCGCCATATGAATATGAAATTCAAATGTTACGCGCGAATGCTTTCCAACCAGAAAAAATTGAAAAGCTTAAAGGCTAAAGTTCTAAAAAATTAAGGCGAACCCATCTGCTTTTGTGTAAGCAGATGGGCTTATTTTTTTAAGATGTCGCATCTACGTATAGCTGCAAAAGTTGTTCTGTTTTTTGATCTCCGATGGCCATTCTTACTTTTGAAATGAATGCTTCTGGAACACCAGTAAAAATCCAATGTAAAGAAATTTCATCTACCAATAAACGAAGTTCGTTAATCTCTGTTGTTGATAGTTGGATGCCATATGATGTTGCAATTGACTGTACTTCGCTGTTACTACTCATTTTCACTTCGTTAATAAGCTGTACATAATCCATTTAACAATCCCTCTTTCTTAATAAGTTGTATCTAACGCTTGCTTCCTCTATACTATTATTTACGAATCGTAATCGTTACGATTACATAGAAGGGAATCATTTTATGCCAAGTACACTCATCAGTCTAGAAAACATTAGTTTTAATTATAACCAACGCACAGTTCTCGAAAATATAGAGCTACAAGTAAATGAAGGCGAATTTTGGGCACTGATTGGTCCAAATGGATCGGGAAAATCGACCCTGATTAATATTATTCTTGGTTTACTGAAACCAGATGAAGGTGACGTTAAACTTTTTGGAACAGACATTGACCGTTTTCAACACCGTGAATTGATTGGTTATGTTTCACAAAAATCAAATTCATTTAATAGTGGTTTTCCTGCAACCGTATTAGAAGTTGTACGAAGTGGCCTCACGAGAAAAAAAGGCTTATTTAGACGCTTTTCAAAATATGACGTTGAAAAGACTTTGAATGCGCTTAAAGTTGTAGGAATGGAAGACTATGCTAAACAAAACATTGGCGAATTATCAGGGGGGCAACAACAGCGCGTATTTATTGCGAGAGCACTTGCGGGTGATCCTAAATTATTGGTGATGGATGAGCCAACTGTCGGGATAGACCAACAAAATGTTGCTTCGTTTTATTCTATGTTGAATACATTAAACCGTGAACACGGGATCGCGATAGTCCTCGTTACGCATGAAATTGATCTTGTGACAGAACTGGCGACGCATGTGGCTTGCTTGAACCGTTCTATCCATTTTCACGGAATTCAGTCTGATTTTAAAAAAATGGGGGACGAAGAAATATCAAATTGGTACGG
>JARIDM010000131.1 GCA_029263945.1 Sporosarcina sp. | reverse complement strand
ACGTACCAGATGCACACCCATACATTGGTTAATGTCGTGGCAGGCCCAATCGATACACCACATGCCATACTCATTCGAGCTGTAGAACCTGTTGAAGGGTTACCAAAAATGCGTGAAAATCGGGGCGCTGATAAAAAGGACATTGATCTAACGAATGGTCCTGGTAAATTAACAAAAGCACTCGGCATCACAAAGGATTATTATGGCCATCATTGGACGAAGCCCCCTCTTTACATAGCTGAAGGTGAGGCAGTAAAGGAGATTGTGGCGGGACCCCGTGTAGGGATTGGAAATTCAGGGGAAGCTGTTGCTTACCCTTGGCGTTTTTATGAAAAAGATAATCCTTACGTTTCTAAATATCGTTAACGTAAAATATCGGAAGAGAGGGAGTTGTCCTCTCTTTTTTTGTTGTACAAATCCTTCAGGTTTTACTTCCATTATTTACTTTCAACAATCTGCCACAAATACGAGTGGAATAAGTGGGTGTAGGTTGTGTTTATAGCATGAAACGTGGTTTAATAGAGCTAAGGCAATAAATCTATCAATACAGTAAAGTTAAGATACTTCTTACGAATATCCTTTAATGATTAAGCTTTACCATATAAAGATTCAGTTATTTAGTTCGAATGAGCAAGAACGAAAGCTATTTTCGTCTTTTGTGCAATGAGAAACTTTGTACTGAACGAGGAAGGATGAAAGTCTTGCTTCATTACAAAACCTATGAAATTAGTCCCGAGACACCTTGGGTTACGTTTGTGCACGGTGCAGGTGGAAGTTCATCTACTTGGTTTAAACAAATTAGAGAATTTAAAAAGGCACATAATGTTCTCCTGATTGACCTTCGAGGCCATGGACAGTCTGAAAGAGGCTGTTGGGAAAAGGGAGATACGTTCTTAGATATATCTAAAGAAGTGATCGAAGTTTTGGATGAATTAAAAATCAAAGAAACACATGTCGTTGGCATGTCGCTTGGCACAATCGTTGCACAGACGATTGCAGATATTAGTCCGGACCGCGTGAAGTCTCTGATTCTGGGTGGTGCAATTATTCGATTTGATGTACGAACAAAGCTACTCATGTGGATTGGTCATGCGTCTAAAAGAATTGTTCCTTATATGTCACTGTATAAAATCTTTGCATATATCATTATGCCTAGAAAGCAACATGAAGAATCACGGCTAGCTTTTGTGAATCAGGCGAAAAAAATGTGTCAAAAAGAATTTGTTAAATGGTTCTCTTTAACAAAACTGATTAACCCCTATTTAACGCGTCTTCAAGCAACGACAGAGGAAATTCCAACATTGTTTTTAATGGGGGACGAGGATTACTTATTTATCCCACCGATTAGAGAAGTTGTGCGCCAAAATGAAAAATTTGAGTTCATTGAAATTAAAGATAGTGGACATGTCTGTAATATTGACCAGCCAGAGATTTTCAATAAAATTTCAATCGATTATATCTCTAAAATAGAACAAAAAAGATCCGTCCTCCAAATGGGGTGACGGATCTTTTTTGTTTATTAAGCATTTGTTAGTTCGAGTTGAACAGCTGGTCCGAAGAATTCAAAGTGAACTTTGTCTTCAGGGAAGCCTAAATTATGCAGGTGACTTAACACAGCTTGCATGAATGGCATTGGACCACAAACATAGATATCGCTTCCTGGTAATACATGTTCTGAAAGGAATTCAGCAGTGATAAAGCCGTCACCCTCTTCAGAATAAATTGCTTTGTATGTTGAGTTAGGCATTGTTGCATCTAATTCTTGTAAACGATCAGCGAATGCTTGATGCTTACGTGTGCGTGCTGAGTGTAAAAATGTAACGGGACGATCTGATGAGATTTTAGCAATCGTTTCATACATGCTCATCATTGGCGTAATTCCAACACCACCACTGATAAGTGTAACAGGTGTTGTACTTTCAATATTTAGATGGAAATCACCAGCGGGTACACTTACTTCAACTGTGTCTCCTACATGAAGGTTTCCGTGTAAATGAGTCGATGCTTTACCATTTGGTGTTAATTCATCTTCACGTTTAACAGAGATGCGGTACAGGTCTCCCGTTTCTGCTTGTGACAAGCTGTATTGGCGGTTTAAAGTATATTCTTCGCCAGGAATTGTGATACGAACCGTGATGTATTGACCTGGTAAGTAAGAAGCCAAGAGTTGTCCGTCGACTGGTTTTAAATAGAAGGATGTAATGACATCACTTTCGACTACTTTATCGACGATCGTGAAGTCTTTAAACGTTCTCCATCCACCTTCGATTTCTTCTGCTTGGTTATACATATCTTCTTCGATTCCGATAAATACGTCTGCAATGACACCGTAAGCAGCTTCCCATGCACCGAGAATTTCTGGCGTAGCGGCATCGCCGAGGACTTCTTCGATCGCACCAAGAAGGTACTTCCCGACAATAGGGTATTGGTCTGGTGTAATCCCTAGAGATTTGTGTTTATGGGCAATTTGTACAACGGCTGGTAAAATTGCTTCTAGATTATCGATATTTGCGGCAGCGGCATAAACGGTGTTTGCCAAAGCGGCTTGTTGTCGACCTTCTGATTGGTTGACGTGGTTAAAAATATTTAGCAGTTCTGGATGCGCTTCGAACATATTTCGATAAAAAACAGTTGTAATTGTATTTCCGTGTTCTTCTAATACAGGGACAGTAGATTTAATGATGTTAATCGTTTCTTGTGAAAGCAAATGTAACACGACCTTTCTGATTTGTTAATTTAATGATAACGTAAAAAGGAGAACAAAGATATATATTACATATAACTTTGTGAAGTTTGTTTGAAATCGGACACATTTCTTTCACGAAGTTGCCACAACCAGTATAATAGTAATAGAAAGTGCGGTGGCGTTTATGCGTTTAACAATGTATACAGATTTTGCGCTCAGAGTTCTCTTATACCTTGGCGTTAAAGAGTCCAATGAATTATCGACCGTTCAAGAGATATCTGACGCGTATGGAATTTCAAAAAATCATTTGACGAAAGTAACACATGAGCTTGGTAAAATGGGCCTGATCGAAACAGTCCGTGGCCGCGGTGGTGGGATTCGTTTGAAGTTGGCACCGAGTGAGATTAATGTAGGGGCAACGATTCGAAAAACGGAAGACGATTTTCATCTTGTAGAGTGTTTTAATTGTTCAGCGAATAAATGTGTGATTACACCAGTTTGTCGACTCAAAAATGTCTTGCATGAGGCACTGGAAGCCTATTTTAAGGTGTTGGATAGTTATACATTAGCTGACTTTGTTGAAAACAATGAAAACCTCGCGACCATTTTGTTGGGCGAGAAGTTGTGATAATATAAGTAAGTAATGACATGTGTCGGTTTTATAAGTACATAACGCCGATAAGCGGTTGCACACTTATGATGAAATTGACGCAATTGAAAAGCAGGAGGAATTTTTACATGGAAAAAGTATTTGTTTTTGGACATAAGAACCCGGATACGGATTCAATTACGGCAGCGATTTGCTATGCGTATTTGAAACAGCAACTAGGGATGAATGCAGAAGCGGTTCGTCTTGGTGTAGTGACGAATGAAACGGCTTATGCACTTGAGCAATTTGGTTTTGAAGCCCCACGTTTAATCGAGCGTGCTACACCAGAAGTAAGCAAGGTAATTCTAGTCGATCATAACGAAAAACAGCAAAGTGTCGATGATATCGATGAAGTGCAAGTTCTGGAAGTAATTGACCACCATCGAATTGCCAATTTCGAAACAACAGATCCGCTTTATTACCGTGCGGAGCCAGTAGGCTGTACGGCAACGATTTTAAATAAACTCTTCAAAGAAAATGGGGTAGACGTGCCGAAGGAGATTGCAGGACTTATGCTCTCAGCAATCATTTCGGATTCCTTACTCTTTAAATCGCCTACTTTTACAGAGGAAGATCGTATGGCAGCAGAAGAACTTGCAGGAATCGCAGAAATCGATGCGATTGCTTATGGTCTTGAAATGTTAAAAGCAGGTGCAGATTTAAGTGGGAAAACAATGATGGATCTGATTTCATTAGATGCCAAAGAATTTACACTTGAAGATGATTTGAAAATTGAAATCGCACAAGTAAATGCAGTGGACATTGAAGAAGTTATGCAAAACCAACAAGAACTGCAAAGACTTATTGATGCGGTGATTGTAGAAAAAGACCTTGGCTTATTCTTATTTGTTGTTACGGACATTATTAACAACGACTCTGTTGTGTTGGCGTTAGGACGAGAAGCTAATCGTGCGTGTGCAGCATTTGATGTACCGCTTATCAATCATACAGCAGTGCTAAAAGGCGTTGTATCACGTAAAAAACAAATTGTTCCTATTTTAACGGAAGCACTAAAGTAGGTATTGGAGAAACAGCTGCGCCGTCTTCAACGGTTGCAGCTGTTTTTGTGTTCATAAGTCAAGTGGCTTTGTCGCAGGTCCTTCCAGAACCGAGCCGTCTTTCCTAAAACGAGATCCATGGCAAGGGCAGTCCCAAGTCTCTTCGGCATTATTCCACCGGGTACGGCAACCGAGGTGTGTACAAATGGGTGCATCGCGTCTCGTGAGGTGACCTGATGTGAATTCTGTGGCAACGAGTCCAGTTAACTTCA
>JARIDM010000120.1 GCA_029263945.1 Sporosarcina sp. | reverse complement strand
CGTTTAGAAGAAACGGATGCTAAAATTGTTGAACTTCTTGAAAGATATGAAAATATCAATATGACCGACACACAACAATGGTCTAACCAAGGGGCAACGTTTACGCGTCAATTAAAAAACATGCTATACCTAGCAAGAGTAATTACACTTGGCGCACTTAATCGAAATGAAAGTCGTGGTGCGCATTATAAGCCAGACTATCCAAACCGTGATGATGAAAACTTTATGAAAACGACGATGGCAAAATTTGATGGTGAATCAGCGCCGATTTTCCATTATGAGGACATAGATGTATCGATCGTTCCTCCACGTAAACGTGATTACTCCACGAAACACTAAGAAAGGAGAAAACTAAAATGAGCCAACAAAATACAGCGACGAAAACAATTCGATTTGAAATTCGTCGTCAAGATAAACCTGAATTAGAATCGTATTGGGAAAAGTTTGAAATTGAATATAGACCAAATATGAACGTAATTTCCGCATTGATGGAAATACAACGTAATCCAGTGAATGCAGATGGGAAAGAGACCACGCCTGTAAGTTGGGAAATGTCTTGTCTAGAAGAAGTTTGTGGCGCATGTTCAATGGTGATTAACGGCCGTCCGCGTCAGTCTTGTACTGCACTCGTCGATCAGCTACAACAACCAATTAAGCTTGAGCCAATGGCTACTTTCCCAATTGTACGTGACTTGGTTGTTAACCGTAATGTCATGTTCGATTCTTTACAAAAAGTGAAAGCGTGGGTTCCGATTGATGGAACGTACGGATTGGGTGAAGGCCCAAGAATGCCAGAGCGTAAACGTCAATGGGCATATGAACTTTCAAAATGTATGACATGTGGTGTTTGTCTTGAAGCATGTCCCAACGTGAATGATAATACAGATTTCGTTGGACCAGCAATCCTTTCGCAAGTTCGTCTATTTAACGCTCATCCTACAGGTGCTATGAATAGAGATGAACGACTTCATACACTCATGACAGATGGTGGAATTGCAGAGTGCGGTAACTCTCAAAACTGTGTTGTAGCTTGTCCTAAAGGGATTCCGTTAACGACATCAATTGCTGCTTTAAACCGCGCAACTTCAGTTCAAATGTTTAAAGACTTTTTCGGAAGCGACCATATGGTAGACTAAATGATATGAAACACCCGCCTCAGTTTTAAATGTGAGGGGGGTGTTTTTATGCATATTAACGGATCTCTCTTCATTTTCGTACGATAGTTTGGTATTATTTAATATTGAGTAAACATTTATCATGAACTAGGTATAAGCCGTCACGAGTTGCGCTACTTTCACATATTTTAAGATGAAAGTGGATAGGAGGGGCGCGTCTTGAAAGATGGATCAAAACATCGTTCATTATTAACGAAAAGAGAGCGAGAAATCTTTAATTTGCTAATTGTAGACCAAACGACTAAAGATATCGCGGGACGGCTCGGTATTAGCGAGAAGACTGTTCGAAACCATATTTCGAATACAATTCAGAAACTGGGTGTTTCGGGGAGATCCCAAGCAATTATTGAGTTGTTAAGACTTGAAGAATTGCATTTACGCTAAATTATTGCCTTACCGAGAGAATAAGAGGACAATAAGGACACAGTAATCGTTTTCGGGGAGTGGGTTAACTTGTCAGAACAGATGACGCCAAAAGGCCACGACGAACTAGAAGTGGCACGAATGGAAAAAGAACTAAGATATATATCCGCAATTATAAAACACAATGGTCGCAAGATTCTAAAAAACTATACCATTACACCGCCACAATTTATTGCGCTTCAATGGTTATTTGAACACGGCGACATGACGATAGGGGACTTGTCTAATAAGATGTTCCTTGCTTTCAGCACAACGACTGATCTTGTGGATCGCATGGAAAATAATAATCTTGTAAAACGTCTTCGGGATGATAAAGATCGTCGCGTCGTAAGAATCCATCTTTTAAGCGAAGGTGAACGTGTCATTGAAGAAGTGATTCATAAGCGTACGGCTTATTTAAATGCAGTGTTGTCTGATTTTGATAAGGAGGAAGTTATTCAATTTTCTCATTTACTCACAAAACTACATGAAGCAATGAACAAAGATTCGTTAAAGGATTGAGGGAAGTAAAGTGGTAAGACCAATCGGAGTAATTGACTCGGGTGTTGGCGGTTTAACCGTAGTCAAAGAAATGCTAATACATTTGCCGAATGAATCGCTTATTTATATAGGTGATGATAAAAGATGTCCTTATGGATCTCGTTCAGCAGAAGAAGTCTTAAAATTTACAATAGAAATGGCAGAAGCGCTATCGGAAATGGATATAAAAATGCTCGTGATTGCTTGTAATACGGCAACTGCAATTGCGTTGGAAGAAATCCGACAACGATTTAATTTTCCAGTTGTCGGTGTCATCGTTCCAGGTGCAAGGGCAGCTGTTGCAACGTCGAAAACACAAAAAATTGCTGTCTTAGGTACAACACGTACAATAAAAAGCAGTGCATATCAGAATGAAATTATAAAGCAGTCTCCGTATGCGATGGTTTATCCGCTTGATTGTCCTGAATTTGTACCACTTGTTGAAAAAGGCCAATATAAATCGCGCGAAGCAGGCGTTGTAGTAGAAAATCGATTGTCAAAATTGAACGGTGAAAATTTTGATATAGCGATTTTAGGTTGTACACATTATCCATTGTTAGAAGCGCATATTAAAAAAAGCCTTCCACCAGATGTACAAATTATTTCATCTGCAGTCGAAACGGTCAGAGACGTTGAAATGGTTCTAACAGAACATAATATTGTAAATAAAGGCTTATTACGTCAAGCCCCAGTCTTTTATACAACGGGTCCTCAAGCGGCTTTCAAAGCAATCGTTTGTGACTGGTTAGAGATGGAAAATCCTGACATAAGAAGCTTAATGCTCTCGTAACCGATAATCCGGAATGCTTTTATAAGCTTCCGGGTTTTTTGTATGTAGAAAATGGGTTATGATATGATTAAACACTAACTAGAAATAATGGAGGCTATTACATGACAAGACATAATGGCAGAATGACGAATGAACTAAGAGCAGTGAAAATAGAAACGGATTATTTAATTCATCCTGAAGGTTCGGTTTTAATCTCAGTAGGGAATACAAAGGTAATCTGCACCGCAACAATTGAAAATCGTGTACCGCACTTCTTACGCGGGAGCGGTAAAGGATGGGTAACAGCGGAATATTCTATGTTACCACGTGCTACAGGACAGCGTACGCAGCGCGAAGCATCAAAAGGGAAAGTTGGCGGGCGCACAATGGAAATTCAACGCCTGATTGGGCGAGCTATGCGTGCTGTAGTAGATTTGGACATGTTCGGCGAGCGCACAATTTGGATTGACTGTGATGTCATTCAAGCAGACGGTGGTACAAGGACAGCATCGATTACCGGCGCATTCGTTGCGATGGCGATTGCAGCTGAAAAGTTATATAAAGAGAAAGAGTTAAGTGAATTTCCGATTAAAGATTTCCTAGCCGCAACAAGTGTTGGAATGACAACGGAAGAGGAGCTCATATTAGACTTAGATTATGTCGAAGATTCCTCAGCTGCTGTAGATATGAATGTTGTGATGACCGGTGCTGGTGCTTTTGTAGAACTACAAGGTACAGGGGAAGAATCTACTTTTACAAGAAAAGAAATGGATGGACTCGTGTCACTTGCAGAAGGCGGTATTCATCAATTAATTGACCTTCAGAAAGAAGCGCTTAGACCAATTGGTGCGTTAATCGGCAAGAAAGCAGGAGATCTATCTTGAAAGAGGTACTGATCGCAACAAACAACCTTGGTAAGGTAAAGGATTTTGAAGCGCTATTTACACCGTTAGGTATAACTGTACTGTCGCTCCATGATATTCCAGAAGACGTTGATGTAGAAGAAACTGGAACAACTTTTGAAGAGAATGCGATATTAAAAGCAGAAACTGTGTCCAAGTTACTTGGTAAAATTGTGATTGCGGATGATAGCGGCCTTGAAATAGATGCATTAGAAGGTGCACCTGGCGTCTATTCTGCTCGCTATGCTGGAAATCAGAGTACTGATGATGAAAACATTGATAAAGCGCTAGAAGCTTTGGTGGGCGTTCCTGTAGAAAATCGCAGCGCAAGGTTTCGGTGTGTTCTTGCCATTTCGGGTCCAGGTATTGAAACAGAGGTCTTTTCAGGAAGTTGTGAAGGAATCATTACGGAAGCGCGACAGGGAACGAATGGCTTTGGTTATGATCCGATTTTTTATGTACCAGAGAAAAACTCTACAATGGCGGAATTGACAGCTGCGGAGAAGAGTGCAATTTCTCACCGTGGTGCGGCACTTTCAAAACTACAAACAAAGCTTTCATTATTTATTGAAAGGGTTGGTGATGGAAAATGAAGATTATCGTAATGAGTGACTCACATAGTGATAAAGAAACGGTGAAAATCGTTTCTTCCGTTGAGGGAGAGGCTTATTTTCACTGTGGAGATAGTGAATTAGCTTATGATGATCCTGTTTTACATTCGACTTATAAAGTACGTGGAAATTGTGATTTTAATCCTGGATTCCCTTCGGAAGTTGTGGCAACTGTTGGTGAAAAAACGATTTTAATGGTTCATGGACATCAGCATGATGTGAAAAGTTCCCTGCAAGGTTTATATGAAGCAGCAAAAATACACAACGCTGATATTGTGCTATTTGGTCATTCTCATTTATATGGTGCTGAAATGAAAGAGGGGATCTTATTTGTGAATCCAGGGAGTACAATTCTTCCAAGGGGCGGGAAAGCACCTACTTATGCGACGATTGAATGGGATGAAAGATTTAAAATAGAATTTAAAGATATGAAACACCAAGTGATCGATTCGGTGGTTGTCACGAATGAATAATAATTTTGTTAATTGAAAATCTATTTAACAGGGATCTTGTTTATGAAAAAATGGCGTATAGATTTACTTGAAATCGTTCTTTAAATAGATTTTCTTTAAAATGTTTTTCGTTATAAACCTTGCCTGATATGGGATTAGAGTAGTTTGTTAGCAATGAGAAAAGTATTTCACTAAAATGTATTGACATTCTACCCTATCCCATCATATAATAGAACTTGTCGCAACAAAGGTATTTCATTGTCATAACAATGTAATGACTGC
>JARIDM010000101.1 GCA_029263945.1 Sporosarcina sp. | reverse complement strand
AAAGATTTTGGTAAAGCGATCGGGGAAGTCCTCAATAGACCGCACTGGTTACCTGTTCCCTCTGTCGCAATGAAACTCGTATTAGGCAAAAAAAGTGCGCTTGTTCTAGAAGGGCAATACGTCGTCTCACAGGTACTTCAAAAATCTGGATTTAGCTTTCTATATGACAACCACAAAGCTGCACTCGAGAATTTATTGCAAGCAGATGAATAATCAGCAGGTTCAGAAGCATCCTATCTTGAAAAAGAAAGGATGCTTTTTATGATGAAACGGCATTGGTACGGCTTATTAATTGGTGCAATCATTTTAACGGCAGGGGTATTGCTAAATCCTTTTACCGCCCAAGCAGAAGAATTCCATTGGGGGTTTAAGAAAGCAACAAACGGGATTCCACCAAATGCAGGAGATGCACTCAACACAATGCTCGATAAGCACGGAGCGATTTACAAAGGGAAACCTGATGAAAAAACGATTTACCTTACGTTTGATAATGGGTATGAAGCAGGTTACACCGAATCTATTTTAAACACCTTAAAAGAAGAGGACATTCCAGCAACTTTTTTTCTAACTGGACATTACTTGACGAGTGCAACGCCTTTAGTTAAACGAATGATAAAAGACGGTCACGGCATTGGAAATCACTCTTATGATCACCCCAACATGGCGAACTTATCAGAACAAGGGATGGCGGATGAATGGTCTCGCTTTGACAAAAAACTAAAAGAACTGACGGGTATGAAGCGCACGATCTATGCGCGTCCGCCTAAGGGGACATTTAATGACAAACTCCTCAGCGTTGGAAACAATCTTGGGTACCGGCATATCTTCTGGTCTGTTGCTTTCGTCGACTGGCACAGAGACCAAAAAAAGGGCAAAGACTATGCATACGGAGAATTAATGAAACAACTTCACCCTGGCGCGTTAATTTTAATGCATACCGTCTCTCCTGATAATGCCGAAGCACTTCCCTTCTTTATTCAAGACGCAAAAAAAGAAGGCTACTCCTTTAAAACACTTGACGATTTAGTCATGGAATATGAAGAAATAGATCCTGTTTTGAGGTGAAAAAAGCGTCCAGAAATGGGCGCTTTTTTCATTAGAATCTATAAATAAATCATGCTACCTGTTTACGCGGCTTTTAGCTTCATTCCCCCGATTAACGAAAGAAGAAATAGCGTTCCTAAAAATAGCGATACGAGTAACAAAAAACTAAATTTCGCTTCAAATTCAAGGAATAGTCCCCCGAGTGATGGCCCCAGCAAGCTTCCCAAACTAAAAAAGATGCCACATAATAAATTACCTGTCGGCAATAATTCCGTTGGTGTCAAATCAGTCATGTAAGAAATACCAAGTGAAAAAATTGACCCAACGAATAAGCCAGCAATGAAAAATAAAATAAGGATTGCGACCACTGAGGATTCAAAAAAACTTGCAACACAAAAGGTAACTGCTCCACCCCCAAGCGTTATTAAGAAAACCAGGCGGCGCCCAATTCGGTCTGAGAGCATACCAAGCGGCAACTGAGAAGCGAGCCCGCCAACTGAAAAGGTCGCCAACACGACAGATATCGCCGTAGCTGCAAAACCACTTCGTAGTGCATATACTGGATATATTGCATTGAGTGAGGATTCAAGAAAGCCATATCCAAAGGGACCAAGAAAAGCCAACCATGCAACTACAATCGTTGCTTTAAATCTTCCAATTGAATTTCCAGCTACATTTGTTCCTTTCATAATCGTCGGAAAATCATTTTTCAACAAGAACACGAGTGACCATGCGAGCATACACAAAATACCTGAAATGATAAATGGCAACCCTTCAAAAACATTAATAAGTGGAACAAATAATGGACCTGCGGCAAAACCAAAACCAAATGACAGGCCATAAATTGCAATATTTCGTCCGAGCCGATGTTTCGGCGAAAAACTTGTCACCCATGTCTGCGTAGAGAAATGAAGTGCATGATCCCCTAATCCGATTACTAGCCGCAAGAAGTACCAAAATGCGATGTTTTTCCAAAGAGGAAATAATAACAACGAAATGAAAACAAGCAAACCACCAATAATGATGATTGGTTTATAACCAAAACGTCGAAGGGGTGCCTCCATAAAAGGAGCAACCAATAAAGTACCTATGTAAAGTCCAGTTGCGTTTAGTCCATTCAACGCACTTGATACACCATCTTGTTCAAAGATAACCGAAATGAGTGGTAAAAGCATTCCTTGAGAAAAGCCAGAAATCGCGACAATTATAACAAGAATGCCAAACCTTTTATGCTCAAATTTCGTAAACTTACCCATAGGCATTTCTCTCCTAACAATTGAATCGTTCCTGTATAATTCTAACATAAGGAGGAGATTTAAAATGAATTTTTCTATGACTGAAAACGGTTTTGATACGGAAACAACTTATGGAAAATTAGTTGTTTCTTCTGATGACAGTAAAGGCTTTAGGCCGTATCAATTACTCGTTTCTTCAATTGCAGTATGTAGTGGAGGGGTACTCCGTAACATCCTTGAAAAAATGCGCATGCCTGCATCGAATATATCGATTGAAGTAAAAGAAGTTGTGCGAAATGCTAAAGAAGCAAATAGAGTGGAAAAAGTGCACTTACACTTTATCCTTGAAGGTGAAAAGATAGAAGAGAAAAAAATGCCACGTGTTTTTGAATTAGCAAAATCAAATTGTTCAATGGTACAATCCGTCGCAGGAAGCATTGAGGTAATGGAAACATACGAACTTCGATAATTTTTTCTAACATGAATCAATTTCATCATGACCTTATGCTATTGCAACGTCATCATTAAAAAACTGCAACATAAAAGACTTAGTCCATATCTAACATTCAGATTACGGCTAAGCCTTCTATGTTTGAGTTAAACCTTCAATTTCATCTATCATATATCGTAGTCATCACGCAGTATTCTAAACTTCGGACGTTTACGAATCCCCTCCTTCACACGAAATGTAAACCTTCAACACAACCCACTACAACCTCTCTTTCTTATTTAATAATGTAAGCATAACACAAGTACGCCGAATTTTCAAAACATTTAATCTTAAAATGGAAAGATTTTAATTTGGTAACAAGAATGTCATAAATACCATAGCAAAGTTCTTATATATTTCTTTAATTTATGATATAATTAGAATTATTACAAACTAGGTTTCTATCGATTGGAATAATTCTAATCAAGAAACCTCATTACAAATAATTATTATAATTTACTTATCATTTTTTCATGTCGGCTTCCTCCTCGGAAGTCGACATTTGTATTTTAAATCGTGTTTTGATATTGATTCTCATTCTTACAAAGGAGGAAAGAATATGAGTACTTGTGTCGAGGAATACGAACCGAATAAAGAAAGTAAATGGTGGCAACATATTGAGCTTATTGCCGCTATCACTTCAGGCGTTTTCATTTTACTTGCATGGCTTCTCAGTCAAAATATTGGAGAAACATTTTCCATGCCGCTTTATCTCGCCGCTTTTTTAATCGGTGGCTATGCGAAAGCAAAAGAAGGCATCGAAGAAACGATTAAAGACAAAGAGCTAAATGTGGAAATGCTTATGATCTTTGCTGCAATTGGTTCAGCAATTATCGGCTATTGGGTAGAAGGGGCGATTTTAATTTTCATTTTCGCTATAAGCGGGGCTTTGGAAACCTATACATTAAATAAAAGCCATAAAGAAATCTCCTCTCTTATGGAGTTACAACCTGAAGTAGCCTGGCTCATACAAGTTGACGGTACAACTAAAGAAGTTTCCACATCTTCTCTGCAAGTCGGTTCTATTTTATTAGTAAAACCTGGCGAGCGAATTCCTGTGGATGGAAAGATACTAACTGGGGCTACGTCAGTAGATATGTCGGCAATTAATGGAGAATCTATTCCTGTAGAGAAGATTATCGGAGATGAATTATTTGCAGGAACCGTCAATTTAAACGGGGCAATTGAAATGGAAATGACAAAGCCAAGTTCAGAAACACTTTTTCAAAAAATTATTACATTGGTTCAAAATGCACAAAGTGAAAAATCCCCTTCTCAGCAGTTTATTGAAAGATTTGAAGGCACTTACGTAAAAGTTGTCCTTACTGCCGTTCTCATCATGATGGTTTTGCCTCATTATGCATTCAATTGGGATTGGACAACAACGATTTATAGGGCGATTGTACTCCTCGTAGTCGCCTCGCCATGTGCATTGGTTGCTTCAATTATGCCTGCGACACTTGCTGCAGTTTCCAACGGTGCCAAACGAGGCATTCTTTTTAAAGGCGGCGTACATTTAGAACATCTTGGAGCGCTTCGCACAATTGCATTTGATAAGACTGGAACACTGACTACAGGAAACCCTGTCGTTACTGACTTCCATGTTCGTGAAGAGGCTAACTACGAAACAACATTAGCAATTTTTGCGGGAATTGAATCGCAATCGAATCATCCACTCGCATTAGCCATCACCAAATATGCAACGCGTAATAGAGTTACTCCAGAACAAGGCATCCAAATTGAAGACATTCCAGGTTACGGCATTCGTGCATACCAAGAAGATTACGAATTTCTAGTGGGTAATCCTAGGTTTGTAGGGAAAGATGAAGCTAAAGACTTTCACAATGGAGATGCACAACGTCTTTCACAAGAAGGCAAAACAGTGATTTTCCTAAAGGATCACAAAGGAATACTTGCGATGGCAGCACTTCAAGACACATTGCGTCCGGAAGCCATTGAAGCGATTCGCGACTTAAAGTCTGCTGGCATACACACAGTCATGTTAACTGGAGATAATGAAACAACAGCTGCCGCTATTTCAAAAGAGGCTGGCATAGATGCTTATGTTTCTGAATGCTTACCAGAAATGAAAGTAAATCATTTAAAAAAATTACTCAATGACGATCATCATGTCGGAATGGTTGGGGATGGAATAAACGATGCACCCGCACTTGCAACAGCGACTTCTGGAATCGCAATGGGCGATGGCACCGATGTGGCACTTGAAACAGCTGACATTGTACTCATGCAAAATGACTTAACACGAATCTCTTATGCGATTAAATTATCCCGTAAAATGCAAAGAATCGTGAAGCAAAATATCTTCTTTTCAATTGCAATTATCGCTCTCTTGGTAATTTCTAATTTCATGCAAATTGTAGACCTTCCCCTTGGCGTGATCGGCCATGAAGGAAGCACCATCCTCGTTATTTTAAATGGACTTCGAATGCTGAATAGACTTTCATAAAACGATACAAAATGAAAGACCGCTCAATTTA
>JARIDM010000246.1 GCA_029263945.1 Sporosarcina sp. | reverse complement strand
TGCATTTCCGTGCCCACCCACAAATCCAGCGGCCAACAATAAACCAAAGCCATCATGTAATTTGGGCCAAAATGGATTCAATACAATTAAAGCAAAAAATAATCCGCCAGCCCACATCAAAACCATCGCAAGCTGTGAATAGGACCACATGCTCCCTACTCTTGTCTTAATCGCATGCCAATCAATACGAGGGGATAATAAAGGAAGTGTACCGAAAATCACCGCAATTAAAATCCCAGGATAGGTACCCATTTGGTCTGAAAATGGCAGTAAATCGAATCCGTTTGGCCCTAGCAATAAAGCAAGAAGCCCCGCGATAATACTCGCCGGTAAAAACATTTTTTGAATAAACGATACCTTTGCGCGAATAATCGTTCCCAAAAGCAACAATAGTGAAATCAAACCGATATCCGTAAAGAGTACCCAAGGTGAAAAGTCCATTTATATAACCTCCTTCAAAAACAATCAATGTTAAAAATCACTTCCCTTAGCTTACAAAGGAAGCGTTTACATGGATCAGAAAACCTATTTATACTTATCCCACTTTATCAAGATAACATTTTTATTCATATGAGTAAACATTCATCCTATTAACAGAGTATTCCCTCACATCACACGCTGTCTAAATAGTATATAAAATAAGTATTTGTGTAAGTTGGACAGTTTACTCGGAATTCGTCGTTTGCGCGATATCAGCAATTTTTGCAGAGCTATCAGCAACTTTCGAAGTGATATCAAGATATTCATCGAGTTATCAGCACATCTTGCCCCCTTATCAGCACATTTCCACTACTTATCAGCAAAACATGACGATAGACCTACATCCCACGCACCAAAAAACCGTTCACCTAACTCGCGTGAACGGTTTTTCTCGTTAAAAGTTTTCTGCTGCTGTTGGACTTGTGGATAAACACTCGCTTAATCGGCTTAAGTCGAAGTTTCCTCCACTGACAATGATGCCTATTTTCCCTGAAGCGACAGGCAGTTTTTTGTTCATCACCGCTGAAATTGCAGCAGCTGCTGCGCCCTCAACGAGTAATTTTTCTCTTTCTAACATAAATTGAATGGCTGCAGAAATTTCTTGTTCTGTGACAGTTACCATCCCATCAACATAATTATTAATAATGTCTTGTGTAATTTTCCCTGGTTTCTTCACACAAATACCTTCTGCAATCGTTGGGAGGAAAGGAACCATGCTGTTTTTTCCACCATTATAAGCGATCGCAATCGCTGGAGAGTTCGCCGCTTGAACCCCAATTACTTTCACGGTGGGACGGACCGTTTTCACTGCAAGTGCAGTTCCAGCTAATAGTCCGCCACCACCTGCAGGCACGACAATCGTATCCATTTCCGGATATTGTTGTAGCATTTCCATTGCTACTGTCGCTTGGCCTTCAATGATTGCCAAATCGTCAAATGGATGTATGAAGCTTGCACCCGTTGCAAACTGTTCTTCACGTGCTGCCACATAGGATTCCTCAAAATTCTGCCCAACAAGCTTCACTAGCGCACCATATTTCCGCGTCGCATCGACTTTTGCTTTAGGTGTCGACACAGGCATATAAATGGTTACAGGAATTCCTCTTTCACGACCAGAAAGTGCTACACCTTGCGCATGATTTCCTGCAGATGCTGCGATTAGTCCACGTGAACACGCTTCTTCTGTAAGTTGAGAAACTTTATTGTAGGCGCCCCTAATTTTGAATGATCCTGTTTTCTGTAAGTTTTCTAGTTTCAAATAGACTTCAGCGGCCGTCCATTCATTAAGCGTTTGCGATTGCTTACAAGGTGTTCTATGAACAACGTCTGTTAACCTTTCAACTGCTTCGAATAAACGACCTGTTTCGTAATATAAATCCCCAACGACACCATCTCCTTTTTTGTATGCCAGTACTTCATGTCTGCTTTTGTTCGTACGCGGTGATTTTATCTTCATATTGGAACGTTAATTCAATCTCATCCCAACCGTTTATCAACATCTTTTTATAATAAGGGTCTATTGAAAATTGATACACTTCACCGTCTTGTCCAGTGACCGTCTGGCTTTGTAAATCTACTTGGACTGAAAACGATTCTTCTTGACCCACCTTGAGTAACTTTTCAACTTCTGGAACGGTCAAACGAATCGGTAGTATGCCGTTCTTCATGCAGTTGTTATAAAAAATGTCTGCATAACTTGGGGCAATGACTACTTTAAACCCGTAGTCTAGAATTGACCACGGTGCATGTTCTCTAGAAGAGCCACATCCGAAGTTTTCATGAGAGACGAGGATTTGTGAGTTTTCATAGCGTTTATCATTGAGGACAAAGTCTTTTATTTCATTTCCATTTGCATCATAGCGCCAATGATAAAACAAGTATTTCCCAAAGCCAGTTCGTTCAATTCGTTTTAAAAATTCCTTTGAAATAATTTGATCTGTGTCGACATTATTTCGATCGAGCGGTGTGATAACACTCTTAACTTTATCAATCGGTTCCAAGAGGCCGACCTCCTTATTGTCATAATCATTCGCTTAGACGTGCGCTACATTCATTTCCCTCACGTCAACGAAACGGCCTGCAATTGCAGCTGCAGCGGCCATGGCTGGGCTCATAAGGTGAGTCCGTGCGCCTGCACCTTGGCGACCTTCAAAGTTACGATTGGAAGTGGAAGCACAACGTTCGCCATTCGGGACAACGTCATCATTCATCGCCAGGCACATACTACAACCTGATTCTCTCCACTCAAATCCAGCTTCAATAAAGACTTTATCAAGCCCTTCATCCTCCGCTTGCTTTTTCACCGTACGAGAACCTGGTACGACAATCGCCGTAACCGCGTCGTGCACTTTTTGTCCTTCAATCACTTGAGCGGCTGCACGTAAATCACTTAATCTTGCATTCGTACATGAACCAATGAAAACGTGCTGGATGTCAATAGAAGTTAACGGCGTGCCCTCTTCTAACCCCATATAATTCAACGCATTCGTTAACGCTTCTTTATCTGCAGTTGAGTGGTAATCGGCTTTAGAGGGAACAAGACTTGAAATGCCAGCACCCATGGAAGGATTCGTCCCCCAAGTGACAAAAGGTTCTACTTCATCTGCATTGATTTCTAAGACTTTGTCATACGTTGCACCTTCATCTGTCGCAAGCGCTCGCCATTCATCTGCTAACCGCTCAAACGCATCGCCACTTGGAACATATCTACGGCCCTTTAAATAAGAAATTGTCGTTTCGTCTGGACTCACTAACCCTGCTTTTGCACCTGCTTCGATTGACATATTACAAATCGTCATACGCTCTTCCATCGTTAAGTCACGAATGGCTTCACCTGTATATTCAACAATATGCCCATTGCCCATATCAATGCCAAACTTTGCAATGATCGCTAGAATAATATCTTTAGCCGTAACGCCGAAACCGAGCTTACCGTTTATTCGTATTTCCATTGTTTTAGGTCGCGCTTGCCAAAGCGTCTGCGTAGAAAGAACGTGTTCTACTTCACTTGTGCCGATGCCAAACGCAATTGCGCCAAAGGCACCATGTGTTGATGTATGACTGTCTCCACAAACAATTGTTTTTCCAGGTTGCGTCAACCCTAACTCAGGTCCAATAATATGCACAATCCCTTGGTCTGGATGATCCATATTCGCTAACGGAATGCTAAATTCATCACAGTTTTGTTGTAACGTGACAATTTGTTTTTTCGCAATTGGATCCGTGATCACTGGTAAATTTCGAGTCGGAACATTGTGATCCATCGTTGCAAAACAAAGGTCTGGTCTTCGTACTTTTCGATTCGCTAATCGGAGCCCTTCAAAAGCCTGTGGCGATGTTACTTCATGCAATAAGTGAAGGTCAATATAAAGCAAGTCTGGCTTTCCTTGTTCTTCATGGACCAAATGTTGACGCCAAATTTTCTCGATAATTGTTTTCGCCATTGTGCTCTACTCCTTCTCTTAATTGTACGTAAACATAATGTCATTGCTCACAGACTGAAGATCCAGTTCGTCCACGACTTTATCTGTCCAATCATTTGTAGAAAGAACACGATCTATTGGTGAAGCTAAATCGGCTGTATAGAAGCCATCTCTGAACACGACATTTATAGCTTCCTCGATCGCAGAGGCTTCTTCTTCTAACCCAAATGAATATTTCAACAACATGGCTACCGATAAGATTGCCGCTGCGGGATTTGCTTTCCCTTGGCCTGCAATTTGCGGTGCTGACCCATGGATTGGCTCATATAATCCAAATCCATCTGAACGAATACTTGCCGATGGAAGAACACCTAGAGAACCTGTAATCACTGAGGCTTCATCACTCAAGATATCGCCAAACATATTTTCAGTTACAATGACGTCAAATGCACTTGGATTCGTAACCAATTGCATCGCTGCAGAGTCGACAAGCATATGTTCAACTTCAACGTCTGGGTAGCCTGCTTTCTTTTCTTCCACGATTTCACGCCAAAGCTTACTTGTCTGCAGTACATTTTCTTTATCAACAGAAGTGAGCTTTCCTTTTCGTAAACGCGCAAGTTCAAATCCTTTTTCTACGATTCGTTCAATTTCATTACGCGTATAAACGAGCGTATCAAAAGCTGCATTCTCTGTACGTTTACTTGGTTCGCCAAAATATAAACCACCTGTTAATTCACGTACAATCATTAAATCAACATTTTCGATTACTTCTTGCTTTAGAGGAGAAGCTTGCAACAATGATTGAACCGCAATCACTGGACGGATATTCGCAAACAGGTCGAAGTGCTTACGAATGGCTAGCAACCCTTTTTCAGGACGTAATGCTGCTTCATTTCCATTCCATTTAGGTCCGCCAACTGCACCGAGAAGAATAGCATCACTTCCTTGACATAATTCAATTGTTTCATCTGGTAGCGGATTGTTGTGCTTATCAATTGCCGCGCCGCCAATCGCTCCGTATTCAATATCAAATGTATGTTTGAAACGTCTTTCAATTACTTTAAGCACCTTTACTGCCGCTTCCGTTACTTCTGGTCCAATGCCATCACCTGGTAGAACTGCTACTCTTTTTCTCATTTGAGCTCTCCTCCTTATTTTTTTGTACTTCAATTCATATCTGAAATGTTCGTTTTCATTGTTGATTTCCACTTCAGCAGAACATTAAATCGTCGTTATAACATCATTCATTTCACGACTATCTGCGTTAATCAATTGACGGTTAATGGCATTTAAATAGGCTTTTGCAGAAGCTTCAAGTACATCTTGTGCAACGTCACGACCTGTAGATACTTGCCCGTTATAGCTAAGGTTCACAAGCGCTTCTCCTAATGCATCGCGACCTTTACCAATGGAAGTGACTCGGTAGTCTAAAATGTGCACTTTCCCTTGTACAAGTTCTTCCAACGTGTTGAAGATTGCTTCCACAGAACCCGATCCTGTCGCAGCTTTATTAACTTCTGCTCCAGCTGGGGTCACCGCAGTAATCGTGGCTGTCGGAATATTCGACGTGCTATATTGCACTTGTATATTCTTTAACTCATAAACTGGCGTATCGTTGTTTTGAATTTGCTGATCCGTGAAAAGAACGAATAAATCATCTTCTGTAATTTCCTTTTTACGATCTGCTAATTGCTTAAATCCAACGAATGCTTCATTCAGCTTTTCTTCACTTAACTCAAAGCCCATTGTCACAGCGCGGTCTTTAAATGCGTGTCTGCCTGAATGTTTACCAAGTGCTAACGGAACCGTCTTTTCTCCGATTAATTCGGGGGTGATAATTTCATAAGTTTCCGGATTTTTCAACATGCCGTCCTGGTGAATTCCTGACTCATGCGCAAAGGCATTTTTGCCAACGACGGCTTTGTTCGGTTGAATCACCACGCCTGTTAATTGGCTCACAAGTTGACTCGTACGTTTAATTTCTTGCAAATTTATGTCGGTTTCAAAACCATATATATCTTTTCGAATATGAAGTGCGACTGCGATTTCTTCAAGAGCAACGTTTCCTGCGCGCTCGCCGATGCCATTAATCGTGCCTTCTACCTGGTCTGCGCCGTTTTCTATTGCTGCGATCGTATTTGCAGTTGCCATGCCCAAATCATTGTGACAATGTGCGGAAAGTTTTACTTTATCGATCCCTGTCACATTTTCTTTTAAGTACTTAAACAACGCACCATATTCGATCGGTGTTGCATACCCGACTGTATCTGGGATGTTAATCGTTGTTGCCCCAGCCGCAATCACTTTATTGACGATTCGGACGAGAAATTCTGGGTCTGATCGAAAAGCATCTTCCGCTGACCATTGCACGAGTGGAAATTTCTTACGTGCATGTTTTACAGCTTCTACTGCAATCTCAACGACTTCGTCAGGTGTTTTTTTGAGCTTAAAATTCATGTGGATAGGTGATGTAGCAATAAAGATATGGAGATGTGGTTGTGCGGCTCCTTTCAATGCTTCCCAAGAAGTATCGATATCACTCATAATGGTCCGCGCAAGGCCTGTTACGGATGAATTCTTCACAGTATTTGCGATGCGTTGTACGGCTTCAAAATCGCCTGGAGACGAAGCAGGAAAACCTGCTTCGATAATTGTGACCCCAAGCCTTTCAAGCTGACGTGCAATTTCTAATTTCTCGGCGGTGTTTAAATTAATGCCTGCCGCTTGTTCTCCGTCTCGTAATGTTGTGTCAAATATGTCAATTTTTCGCACTCGCCGCCACTTCTTTCTGTTTTTTACTTCCTGGTGCATTTACAAATGGCATCATTTCACGAAGCTTTTGACCTACTTCTTCAATTTGGTGTTTTTCCTCTCTTTCAGTGATTGCATTGAAGTTTGGACGGTTATTTTTATTCTCTTCGATCAATCCTCTAGCAAACTCACCTGACTGAATTTCAGACAGCAATTCTTTCATACGCGTTTTCGTGCCATCATCGACTATGCGATCTCCTGCTACATAATCGCCCCACTGTGCTGTGTCAGAAATCGAGTAGCGCATGCCTGAAAGTCCACCCTCGTACATCAAGTCAACAATCAGTTTCAACTCGTGTAATGTTTCAAAATAAGCAAGTTCTGGTTGATAACCAGCTTCTACAAGCGTTTCGAATCCTGCTTTCACAAGTGCTGTTGTTCCCCCACACAGAACCGCTTGTTCGCCGAATAGATCCGTCTCTGTTTCTTCTTTAAATGAAGTTTCAAGTACACCCGCACGCGCTGATCCAATGCCTTTCGCATAGGCAAGTGCTGTTTCTTTCGCATTTCCTGATGCATC
Organism: Sporosarcina sp.; assembly: GCA_029263945.1. Taxonomy (GTDB): domain Bacteria; phylum Bacillota; class Bacilli; order Bacillales_A; family Planococcaceae; genus Sporosarcina. The sequence goes on along the minus strand of JARIDM010000246.1, from coordinate 4,464 downwards.
CTGATGGACTGCAAATAGTGCTGGTACACCTGCGCCCGCTTCAAACGTTCTACGTACCAGATGTCCTGGTCCTTTTGGTGCGACAAGGAATACATCTACATCAGCAGGGGGTTTGATTTCATTGAAATGTACGTTGAACCCGTGTGCAAAAACTAAAGATTTTCCTGCTTTTAGTGCTGGCTCAATTTCTTCATCGTAAACTTGCTTTTGTCTCTCATCTGGTAGAAGCACCATCACAAGATCCGCTTGCGCTGCTGCTTCTTTAACTGTTGCAACATTCAATCCATCTGCTTTCGCTGCATCAAATGATTTTCCTGGTCTGACGCCTACAACAACGTCAAATCCTGAATCTTTTAGGTTTTGTGCATGTGCATGACCTTGTGAACCGTATCCGATTACCGCGATTTTCTTTCCTTCTAGAACACCTTCATTGATATCGTTGTTATAATACATTTTAGCCATTTTAAATTCCTCCATTTTAGTTGTTTTTTATTTTAGAATTGACAATTGTGGTGCATGTGACTTTTGTTTATCTCTTACAAATGCCGTAGCACCTGTTCGAGTGAGTTCTTTAATCCCATAAGGTTTAAGTAAATCAATAAAGGCTTCAATTTTTTCAGGATCGCCAGTGACTTGATACGTAATGACGTTTTTCCCTGTGTCTATGACCGTTGCACGAAACGGTTCAATGATGCTGTTCATTTCACTTCGCATATGTGGTGGAGAAATCACCCTGACGAGGGCCAACTCTCGCATGACCATTGACTTGTCAGTTATGTCATCTACTTTAATCACATCAATCTGCTTTTGTAATTGTTTCACGAGCTGTTCAATCTTTCGTTCATCTTCTACATTTACGACGAATGTCATTTTCGACATTCCATATTGTTCTGTATGCCCAACCGTAATGCTTTCTATATTAAACTGCCTTTTCATGAGCAGCCCTGTCACTCTGTTTAATACGCCGCTTTGGTTAATGACCGTTACGGTAATGACTCTTTTCATTTGCCGCTCACCCCAATCATTTGATCTATTCCAGCGCCAGGTGCAACCATCGGATAAACATTTTCTAATAGCTTCACGCGACAATCGATGAGTACGGGTTCATCAGACAATAGTGCTTCTGCAAAGACTTCCTCCGCTTCTTCCAACGTGTCAATTCGGTAACCCTTCAAGTCATAAGCATTTGCGAGTTTCACAAAGTCTGGTTGTACGGGAATGAGTGACTGGGAATAACGCTCTTCATAAAAAGCCTCTTGCCACTGTCGTACCATTCCTAGGCCACCATTATTTAAAATGACGACTTTTACTGGAATTCTTAACTCTTGCAGGAGAGATAATTCCTGTGCGGTCATTTGAAAACCAGCGTCTCCGACAATTGCAACAACGCGTTTAGTAGGTTTTGCAAGTTGGGCACCAATTGCTGCTGGGAAACCAAAGCCCATCGTGCCTAAACCACCTGATGTAACCCAATGATCTGGATTATTAAGCGTGTAGTACTGCGCAGCCCACATTTGGTGTTGCCCGACATCCGTCGTTACAATGGCATCTCCTTTTGTCACGCGGTGGATGATTTGAATCGCTTGTTGAGGCAGCAAGCACTTTTCATCCTCTTTATACCAGAGTGGGTATTCTTCACTTGAGGCCCTTAACTTTTCAAGCCAAGCTTCCGTTTGCGGGGATTCAAATTCCTGTGCCAATAATGCTTTCAATGCTTCTTTTGCGTCTGCCACAATCGGGATTTCTGTTGGGACATTCTTCCCGATTTCAGCAGGATCAATATCGATATGAATTACTTTCGCATTTGGTGCAAATTTTTGTAAATTCCCCGTAAGCCTGTCATCAAAACGAGCGCCTATATTCACCAGTACATCACAATCAGTAATGGCCATATTCGCTGTATATCTTCCGTGCATACCTGCCATTCCAAGAGATAATTCATGATCTCCGTGGATACTTCCCAGTCCAAGCAAAGTATTCGTAATTGGGATTTGATGTCTTTCAACAAATTCTTTTAATTCATCCATTGCCTGTGCATGTAAAATGCCTGCACCACCTAGGATTAGCGGTCTTTTTGCTTCTGAAATCGCTTGTGCGGCTTTTTGAATTTGTAAGAAGTTCGGTTTTGTCGTCGGCTGATAACCTGGTAAATTTACTTCTAGTTCTACGTGATCGTCAGCCTCAAATAATTCAATGGCAATATCTTTTGGAATATCGACGAGTACAGGTCCTCTTCGTCCAGTAGAAGCAATATGGAAAGCTTCTTTAATAATTCTTGGTAAATCATTTATGTCATTTACTTGATAGTTATGTTTTGTAATGGGTTGTGTAATGCCGATAATGTCTGCTTCCTGAAAAGCATCGGTTCCAATAACCCCTTGTGCAACTTGCCCCGTAAAGATGACGAGTGGTAAAGAGTCCATCATGGCATCTGTAATCCCTGTGACTAAGTTTGTTGCACCAGGTCCAGAAGTTGCAAGCACAACACCAGCTTTACCAGATACACGTGCATACCCTTCAGCTGCGTGAATGGCGCCTTGCTCATGTCGGGCAAGGACATGTGAAATTGGATTTTTGTATAATGCATCATATATAGGTAATACAGCGCCACCAGGATAACCGAAAATTATGTCGACCCCCTGATCTTTTAAAGCTTGAATGAGTACTGCAGACCCATCATTCAATTGTTTTGGCTGTATTTCAGTTTCTGTCGGCATCTTTTTCTCTTGTTGCATTGCTTGACCTCCAGTATTCATTAACAAACTCCTCCTGACCTATTTTTAAAAACAAAAAAGCCTTTTCGTCCCGCGCAAAGAAATGCTGTTCTTTACACAGGGATGAAAAAGCTTTTCATGGTACCACCCTTGTTCGTAGCAATTAAGCTACCTCTAGAATAGATTTGATGTCATCTATTCAACTTATAACGAGCACAAACGCTCTGTGCCCGGAATGACCTAATGAGTTACCTGTTCAGTCATTCTTCTCCGAGGGGATGTCGGAAGTAGATGTATTGTCGGTTTCCACCTTGCCGACTCTCTGGTAATACATGTTTCTACTCACTTTAACCTCATCAACGATTTACTATATAATTTTTAATGGGGCAATATTCCGTCAATTTAAAGCAAATTGATGGGTAGCCCTGACAATTAATACGCATGATTGAGTTTGTGATTTAAATCACGTTCTCGATTGGATTGATGCTATCTTACCCCGTATTTCACGCGGCGTCAACTGATTCTTTTAAATTTACTGGTAATTTAGAATAATGAATCACATTGTATGCGCTTTCATCTTGACGACGACAACCATCTGCTTTCTTAAATAATTTAATCTTTTTTTATTTTCGATAGAAAAAACCCATTTGAAGACTATACGTTGTAGTTTTCAAATGGGTGCGCTTTAAATTTTAAAATGTAACAATTTTATCCACCTATATAACTCATCCCTATTTTTTTGCGATTTTTTGCAGTTTGTTCCGTTCGTTCATCGGAATAGCGATCCGATCGTTTCTCCCAAACACCTTTAATTTCACTAAGTAATTCTTCATCTGTTAAGTTCGCACGTAGCAATGCACGGACGTCGAAACCTTCCGTCGCAAATAGACAAGTAAAAAACTTCCCGTCTGATGACAATCTCGCACGCGTACATGAGGAGCAAAAGGATTCAGAAACAGACGTAATAAAACCAACTTCAGCACCATTATCTAAATAGCGGTAGCGCTTAGCCACCTCACCGTAATAGTGTTGTTCCGTAGGTTCAATCTCAAAGTGTTCTGCTAACATCGCATGAATTTCTTTTTTCGTCACAACTTTCTTAAAACTCCAGCCGTTGTCATTTCCTACATCCATAAATTCGATATAGCGTAACATAATGCCACGCGCTTTAAAGTAAGCAGCCATTGGAATAATTTCATCCTCGTTGACACCTTTTTGAACGACCATATTGACTTTAATTTCAAAGCCGATTTTTTGGGCGTATTCAATATTCGATAAAATAAAGTCAGGTTTGATGCCACGTCCATTTAGCTTTCCAAAAATTTCTGGATCTAGGGCATCTAAGCTCATGTTCAGTCGACGCAATCCAGCATCGTATAAGGGTTGCGCATATTGACGTAATAAGACACCATTTGTCGTAAGCCCTATATCTTCAATGCCTTCAATCGCCATTAACTTTTCAACCAATTCAGGTAAGTCCCTACGCATCAAAGGTTCTCCACCTGTTAGACGTAGTTTTTTAACGCCTAATTCGGCAAATAGCTTGGCAATCCTTTCGATTTCTTCGAAAGATAGCAGTTGGTCTTTGGGTAGAAATACATAATCATCACCAAAAACCTCTTTTGGCATACAATAGGAACATCTAAAATTACAACGGTCTGTCACTGAGATACGTAAATCTCGGATTGGACGGCCCAATAGATCCGTAATTGCATTCATGTTAGTCGCTCCTTTCTATATCACTTATTGT
>JARIDM010000087.1 GCA_029263945.1 Sporosarcina sp. | reverse complement strand
TATTTCTTCGGGTAGATATGCATTGAAATTGTCGGACGATAACTCTAATGGCAGCATTGGAATTGGTTTTGGTAACCAACCATCTTCATAATTCTCTTTAAGTTGTATAACTTTTTGTTTCATGGCTTCCAGTACTTCCAAATCATCTTCCCCTTCAGCGGGCATAAAGATTTGTGTAAAATAACGCTCTTCCTTTTTTAATATCGCTCTTCCTGCAAATGGTTCTAATTCAAATGGCAATCTGCCAACGACATTGAATGCTTCAGATGTGTCCATTAAATAATGCACAATTTTCATTTTCAAGTTATTCATGAGTGACTGTCTAACAGCTTGTGCACGTGTCGCAGAAACAAAAAGATAGATGCCCAGTGATTGCCCATCACGACCGAATTGGTTGAGCACTAACTCAAACGCTTCCATTTCCTCGCGTACAATGTCATAGTTGTCAACAACAAGAAATAACAATGGAAGGGGTTGCTCCGAAACTTTGTTGAACATTTTAATATGATTCACTTCTGCTTGTTGAAAAGCCAATTTTCTTGAAGCAATTTCACTTTTGATCATCGCAACTAGCTTCTCTCGCTTCAGCACTTCATCGATTGTAAAATAATCAGCCGTTTGTGGAAGTTGTCTGAGTGGCAGCAATGAACCATTTCCATAATCTAATACATAAAAGTGAATTTCTTCAGGCGAATGTTGTGCAGCCATTTGTAGCAGCATCGTCAATAATGTATATGATTTCCCGTATCCTGGGGAACCAAAAACGCCCATATTGCCATCGTCCATCATTGTGTAGTGAATGACCGATTGGCTTTGCTTTTCAGGTTCATCGATCATGCCAATTGGGATTTTAAAAGGATGATCTTCTTGACGTTCAGATTGTGCGATTCGCATGTCAAGCGGCGGTAACCAAGGGCTTGCTAGTTTCTTGACCTTTAAGTTTTGTTGGACTTCAGCGATACGCGTTGTTACAGCTTCAATCTCTGTGATGGACGATTTGTGACCGCCCAAATCTGAGGCGATTTCTGTAAGTGGCTGTAAGCCTAAGTCTGTCACAATCGCGATTTCATCTTCGCCTTCAAATATTTCTTCTAAATAAGGTGCCCCACTCCAAGCGGATTGAAATAATTCATACACTTCGTTATTCCCAACTTGTAAGTAACCTCTTCCTGTAACAGTGATCGAGGCAGCATCACTATTGTTAATGATTTCTTTACTATCAGATGCATCTTGAACTTTTAAAGCGACACGGAACCGCGCATTACTTCTTATTTGTTCGTCTATTATGCCGCCTGGTTTTTGTGTGGCAAGAATAAGGTGGACCCCAAGACTTCTTCCGATACGAGCTGTACTGACCAACTCACGTATAAAATCTGGTTCCTCGCTCTTTAACTCTGCAAACTCATCTGAAATTAGAAACAGATGCGGTAATGGCTCCTCTGCTTGGCCTTCTTTCACTAACTTTGTATAGTCATCGATATGTGCAACCGTAAATTCATCAAATAATCGTTGCCTACGCTTTAACTCACTATTTATAGAGGCTAACGCACGCATACTAAAGTTTTTACTGCCTTCGATATTGGTAATCGTCCCTAATAAGTGTGGGATCTTTCTAAAAGGTTGCGCCATGCCGCCGCCCTTATAGTCAATTAACAAAAATGCGACTTCATGTGGGTGGAAGTTCACAGCAAGCGATAAAATATAGGTTTGCAGGAACTCACTTTTCCCTGAACCTGTTGTCCCCGCTAATAGACCGTGTGGACCATGTGCTTTCTCGTGTAAATTGAGTTCCACAAGGTCTTCCTTCCCTTTTAAGCCTACTGGTGCGGCTAGCGATTTTGCTGATTCGTTCGTCAGCCAATTATGTTCTATCGTTAATTTCTCTACTTCTTTTACCCCATACATTTCCAGGAAACTAACCGCTTCTGGTATTGAATTTGTAATACCCACCTGATGATTTAACGTGCGAAGCATTCTCGCAAACCTTTCATTCGTTGCATCATCATTTGCATCTAATTCAAACGGCTTTTTTACAGCCTTTTGAGCTTCTATTAATATATCTCCTTCTCGCGCATTTACATAACGTACAAGCGTATGTACATTTTCTGTAATTCGCTCCTTTGCAGCCGCAGTGAAAATTACGGAGATTCCCAATGCTTCGTGGTCTTTTCCTTCCAAGTATTCCAAAATGACATGTCCAGCGATTAACGCATAATCTGAAACGATAAAAACAAAATGCGGTCCAAATCGAACTTTTCCTTTGTTTTCATCGATATCTCTTTCTCGAATCATTTCATACAAAGATGATAATAATTGATCTCTCGTTTGTTCATTATGAATAAATGCCTTTGCATGCATATGCGGTAAAGTAAAATGGGGTAGCCATTTCATCCATTCCATTTTAGCGTAATCTTCATGTTTAAATATATGAACAAATCGGACGTCATGGTAACTATGGAAAAATGCGAGTTGTCCGACAAGTTGATGTATTTCTCTTTGAATAATCGACTCTTTTCCAATCAGCCCCAGTGTTCCTTTCGACAAATTCACGGTGATTGGGGCTCCTGGTATTTTATTAAAGACAGACTCAAGACGCTGAGATTGTGCCAATAAATCATCCACTTCACGGTTAGCTAAATCTCCAGAGGATAAGCTGATGTCATAACTTGAAGGCACCTCACCTGTTCCAATTCGTAAATCTAAAAAATCACTACTTTCAATTGTTCGTTCCCATATCCTTCCTGAGATCGCATTGGTCATTTTTTTTAGTGCTTCGAAAGGGGGGAAATGGTAATCTAGAAAATTCTTTTGCTCCGTCGCTAATGCATATAATTCTTCACGCATATTACTTAAGTAGGCGGAGTAGACCCGTCTTCGCTTCTCTTCATTTAGCTTTTTACGTTTCTTTTCTTTAAAGTATTGAACAGTGGACGTGACAAGCGTCATCATAAACATAGAGATTGAAATTATGATAAATACACCACGCGGGATAAGAATAGCTACCAATCCCATAACTGTCAGCATGACTAAAGGAGGTGCGATAATTAGCCATAAGCCACGTCCTGCATCTTCTGCTTCTTGTGAAGGGAATGTCAGCGACACTTTATCCTTAGGCGCTTCATAGATCATTCGAGGGGTTCTTCTAAACGACGGATACGTTTTCGCCATTTCAGATTCAGAAACATTGATCAACGGGAGCTTGGATAAAAAATCATGCACAGATGAAATGGAAAGGATATCATCATCCAGTAATTGAAATTCCATAAAAGTCCACTGCACAATGTCGCCAATTTTTAAATACTGACTTTGTTGAACGATTTGACCATTTACATAAAGTCTACAATTTGAGTTTATATCTACTTGCCAGCCATCTTCTGTTCGGAGTAACGAGAATCCTGTTTGCTGATCTTCTCTTTCTGTTAATGGTCTATAAATTGTCGCGCTATGATTTGTTAAACTAAAAATAATTTCTTTTTCATATCCACAATAATAAACCTGTTCTTTTCTAACAGAAGATGTGATAAACAGGTTTAAAGCTCTGCCTTTTCTGGGTATTGTTAAGGACACATCTTCTGATAAAATCCCAAGTTCCTTTCCGTCTTCACGGACAGAATAGCCCTCCTTAACTTCCTCTATTTGCATAGCGCCTTTAGGGAAAGGAAAGCTTTGTAAGGTAATCAGATTTTCAACTTCTGAGCCGATTGTCATAGTTTCAAATTCATATTCATTAAAATCTACACACTGATAAGATCGGTCATAAAACAACCACAGTTGCGCCATCACAAACAGCTCCTTTTATCCTATTGTTAATCTAATAAGCCATCTAAATCAGGAAGCTGAATCTTCTTTTTTCTTCTCTTCATTCTTCTTTTCTTCCTCTATCAATGCTTCTTTTTTCTTCTTTTCAAGTTCTG
>JARIDM010000081.1 GCA_029263945.1 Sporosarcina sp. | reverse complement strand
GCACAAGCTTTGGCACAAAGTTCACCGATCCTATTGTTAGATGAGCCAACGAATCATTTAGACATTGCCCATCAACAACAATTACTCGATACGATTCGACGAGAAGCGGTGCATAAAGAATTAACGGTCGTGTCCGTTTTCCATGACATTAACTTAGCTTCCTTATATTGTGACCGTTTGCTGTTAATGGACAATGGAAAGGTTTCAGAAGTTGGACGCCCACAAGACGTCGTAAAAGAAAAAGTCATTGAAGCCGTTTACCAAGCGCGCGTTAAAACGCAACCGCATCCAGAATTAGCAAAACCTCAAATTACGTTACTGCCAGAAATAGATGGCGCCGCGCCGAAGTTCTCCGTGACGAAAGCAGATTTCAGCGTAAGTGCTGAAAATGTTACCTTGCATGCGAAGGGTGCTTTAAAAACACTTTCTTCGGCTGTGCATAATGCAGGAATGGGTTGGTACAAGACTTTTGTGAATCGACATGTAGATAGCGATTATCACTGTGATGATGTACAAGTAGAGATGGCCAATTACCTTGAATCACATGGTTTTTCATTAACAGAAACAGTTGGCATGATGACGGCTGTTACGACAGAACATGTAGAAATTGCAGAATATGAAGGGGCATTCGGTTCAATTGTCATCGCAGTGACTGCAGGCGTAGGCAATGCTGTAGATGTATCTGCTGCAATCACAAGGGAAGACAAGCCACAAGTTGGCACCATCAATACATGGATCTTGATTAATGGTCATTTACCAGAAGAGGCTTTCATTCAAGCGGTCGTGACGGCAACAGAGGCGAAAGCAAAAGCGCTCCAAGCGGAACAGGTGAAAGATCCGTTGACAGAAACGATTGCGACAGGAACTTCAACGGACAGCATTCTCGTTGCCGCCACGCAGCAAGGTGAATACTTGCCGTATGCAGGCCCCATCACACCACTCGGAAAACTTGTGGCGCACGGTGTTTACGAATGTACAGTGCGTGCAATTCAAACGTACAAAGTAGCGAAAGGGTGGCCGCTTTGATTCCTGCACATTTTATCGCGATTGCGATCGGTTTCGTACTCGATCGACTCATTGGTGATCCACAGGGATGGCCGCATCCTATACGTTGGATCGGTAATTTCATTATGAAAATGACACGGGTTTTGAATAAGGGTCGCTTTCGCACGTTAAAAGGAGCGCTCGTATTGTTGATCGTTTCGTCACTGGTGCTAGGCATTGTGTTTGCGCTCGTCGTGATGGCTTATGCAGTGCATATCTTACTGGGGGTATTTGCTGAAAGTATATTAATTGCCATTGGATTGGCTCAGAAAAGTTTACGTGATGCAGCGTTAGCCGTTTATGAACCGCTTGTGGCAGGTGATTTAAAAGAAGCGCGCACGAAATTATCGTGGATTGTCGGTCGCGATACAGAAAAGCTTACGGAAAGCGAAATTGCGCGTGCCACAATAGAGACTGTTTCTGAAAATACGGCTGACGGGGTGACCTCTCCGCTATTTTGGGCATTTTTATTCGGTGCACCTGGATTATGGCTGTACAAAACAGTCAATACACTGGACTCCATGATTGGGTACAAAGATGACCGCTATAAGGATTTTGGCCGATTTTCAGCACGTGCCGATGATCTCCTAAACTTAGTTCCTGCAAGACTTACAGGGTTCCTAATCATTTGCTATGCGCCGAATAAAGGTGGTTTTTCGTTTGGAAAACGGTTGGCTGGTTGGCATAAAGACGCACGCCGTCATCCAAGTCCCAATAGTGGTTTCTTAGAAGCTGCAACCGCTTGGCAACTAGGTGTGAAACTAGGCGGACCGTCCACATACCGTGGTGTTCAGTCAACACGATCTGAACTTGGACCAGGAAAAATAGCCTTGCGCGCAACCCATATTCAAGCGGCCATTACGGAAATGCATACGGCATCCTTACTATTTTGGTTTACCCTTACACTGATTGGAGTGGTCTTTAATGCAGTTGCCTAATCACGGTGCAAATCCGCATCGATTGTATGAACAATTTGGATGGAAACGACCTGCTCGCGTCCTAGACTTTAGTGAAAATGTGAATCCAGTAGGCCCCCCTCAACAGGTAAAAGAGCTGTGGCCAGATTTATGGACACAAGTTTCTCATTATCCAGAGCCAACGGGAGAACCTTTTCGTTCGGCTGCCGCTAGATTCCACGGGATTTCAACTGATGCTTTATTCGTCGGCAACGGCGCTGCAGAGC
>JARIDM010000056.1 GCA_029263945.1 Sporosarcina sp. | reverse complement strand
CCGAAATCTTTCATGGGTGTAGGTGAGGGAGATGTGACATTCACAGGGCCGCTAATCTGCTCTTGGTTCATAACGAAAATGAGTGCTCGAACTAAATCATCGATATGTACCCATGATAGCCATTGTCTGCCCGAACCAACTGTCCCGCCAGCAAAAAGTTTATAGGGTAAGGTCATAGGTGGCAATGCACCATCGTCCTTGCCAAGCACAACCCCGAACCTTGTACAAACAACACGTACGCCTCCAATTGTGGCACGCTTTGCTTTCTTTTCCCAATCGTATACGGTTTTGGCAAGGAAGTCATTGGCGATTTCTGTTGATTGTTCTGTGTACTTTTCAGTTTCGGACGCAGGATAAATGCCTATGGCACTTGCGTTAATGAGAACGGAAGGTTTTTCAGGTACGGCACCAATGATTCTAATTAACTCATCTGTTGCAGTCATTCGACTATCATATATTTGTTTTTGATGGTCCGCTGTCCATCTCCCTTCGTTAATTGAAACCCCTGCGAGGTTAATAAAAACATCTGCAGCACCAATTTCTTTCTCCGGTTCTGCTCCTTTTTGAAGCCATTGTACATACGATGTTTTTCCTTTATTATCTTTCTCATTACGCGTTAAAATTATGGTTTCATGTCCTTCGTTAAGGAGTGCTTGTGTGAGTTTTTGCCCAATAAATCCGGAGCCACCTGCGATGACAATTTTCATTTTTATCCCCCTAAATTGAATTAGTTCATTCGTTCTGCTGATTCATGAAGATAGAACATGTATACTATAAGAAAGCACAGGAGGTAATGGAAATGCCTGTTATTACAAAGATAACACAACAGAAGAAAGATCCTGAACGATACAATATATTTTTAGATGAAAAATATGCATATAGCGTGCATGAAACGGTTCTTGTTAAATTTGGTTTGACAAAGGGCATGACGTTGGAAAACTGGTCAATAGACGATATGATTTACGAAGATGAGATTCGTAAAGCCTTTAACCGTGCCTTGCATTACCTTGGTTTTAGAATGCGTAGTGAGCATGAGGTTAAACAAAAACTTCTACAAACAGGTTTCGGTGAAGCAGTTGTGTTAGAAGCCATTGTGAAACTGCGAGATTTGGGCTTTTTAAATGATGAAACATTTTCAAAAGCATTATTGGAAACTCAAAAGCAATCCTCTGGAAGAGGTCCACAGGCAATCCAACAAGAGTTGCAGCGCAAAGGAATTGCAAAAGAATTACAAGAAGAGGTGGTCGATTCCTATTCGGACGAAGAACAAGTTGAAGTGGCTAGAAAAGTGGCAGAGAAGGAAGCGAAGAAAAACAAATCGCAATCACCTCGGCATACAGAGCGCCGCATTCAAAATGCATTACTTCGTAAAGGCTATTCCTATGACATTATTAAAAGAGCCCTCTCTACTATTGATTTTGAAATAGAAGAAGAGGAATGGGAAGAGGTCACAGCGTCTATTGGTGAAAAGGCCTGGCGTCGATACAGTTCAAAGTTTACAGGGAATGACCTAAGGAACCGAGTTAAACAATCTATGTATCAAAAAGGAATTCCATTTGACCGCATTGATTGGTTTATTGATAAAAAGGAGAATGAAGATGCCGACTGAGAAAAAGTATAGTGAAATGACAGAACACGAATTAAGAAATGAAATTGCTCGTTTAAGAGAAAAAGCTCGAAAAGCAGAACAGTTGGGCATTATTAATGAGTTTGCTGTTTACCAGCGAAAGATGACGATGGTTGAATCTTACTTAGTAGACCCGATGACGATAGAGATTGGTGAGATTTATCGAATTGAAGGCGATGAAGGGATGTTCTTTCAAGTCGATTACCTAAAAGGTCGATTTGCATGGGGGCATCGTTTAGGTGGGAAATTAGCAAAAGAAGCCCTACCAATCGCGATGCTGAAATCAGTGAAAAAAGGGAAATGATCTGTTAAGTACCAGAATCTATGTGCATTTAAAATAAAAGTCGTAAGACATCTACTGGCGAGCTTAAAATCATGTCGTAGAATGTCTTACGCTTTATGTCTTTATGATGGATTTTAAAACATATTGACTCAATCAATTTCATAATAGATTTTTATTGCTCCCCCACTGTGACATATTATCGGGTTGAAGCGTTCCCGAACGATATGTCACGGCGTTGTCGCAGCATTAGGTCATTATGAAATTGACTCAAGTGTGTGGGATGAAGTTTAGTTTTTTATTGAGCTTGTCCTCTGAAAAAATCCATCCGGTATAAGAATTAACAACGTTTAACTCTGCATTTACATGGGCTACGGCTACGAAAGGGTAGTATCCTTTACTACGGTAGCGCAAATCGATTAACCTTACTTCGCACAAGTCCCCAAACTTGGTAATTTCCCACCTGTAAATAGGAGAAAAAGAAGTGAATGCTTTCACATTACTATCTTCGAGCGCTGCTTTAACTTCTGGAAAGTCTGGTAGAGGCTCGCGTTTGAACTGATCGTAAATGGTGATAGAACGTCCATAAGCACGTCCAACATAATGATGTGTTTTAGAAGATGCTGCAACACGCCATTGGAAAAAACGAATGGTTGGGGCGACGATAATTTCATCAGCCTCTGGAATTGTTTTCGCAACTGCATTTTTTACTGCCGCTTTTACTGCAAATCGTAGTAAATAGTAGAAAAAAATAATGGTGTACATCGTGACGATTGGGTAAAATGGTGCTACGCCTAGACTCCATGCGCCAATCGCTAAGACATGCAATCCAAATATAATCGGGTCAAAAGTGTTAATGACACCAATTGCAACCCATTTATGCGAAAAAGGCCGTAATGCCTGTGTCCCATAGGCATTGAATATATCAACAAAGACGTGTATAAATACTGCGAGAAAAGTCCACGCCCATACGTGCATAAAGTTAGCGCTTGGCATAAATAACATTAATAAGGTTGTAAGAAGTAACGGCCACAAGAGTACTGCGGGAATCGAATGTGTAATGCCACGGTGATGACGAATATAAACGGCATTGTTTCGAAGTTTCAAAACAGTGTCGATATCAGGTATTAATGAACCAGCAATAATTCCTGTAAATACGGCACTCATTGTAATTGTTTCTGCTGAAACAGTTGGATCAGACAATGCAAGACCGCTGATTGCAACTCCCATGACGATATGAGTTCCAGTGTCCAAAAAATCAGCTCCTTTTTGAATAGAAGAAACGAATACATTACGCCCAGATGCAGACGTATTCGTAAAAAGAAATATCTGTACATAGTGTATACCCTTTATTGAATAATCATAACATACGAACGACGGAGGAAAACATGCAGATTATAGAAGAAAAAGTTAAGTTTCGTAAATCTCTTCTTACTTGGTATCAGAACGAGAAAAGAGATTTACCTTGGAGAAGAACGTCAAATCCTTATTATATTTGGGTGTCAGAAGTGATGCTTCAACAAACGCGTGTTGATACTGTGATTCCTTATTATGAGCGTTTTATTGAAAAGTATCCGACAATGCGAGCGCTCGCAGAAGCTGATGAAAGTGAATTGTTGAAAATGTGGGAAGGTCTTGGCTATTATTCACGCGTCAGAAATTTACAAGTAGGCGTTCGAGAAGTTGTGGAAAAATACGGCGGAAACGTGCCGGAAAATCGAAAGGAAATATCAACACTAAAGGGCGTTGGACCTTATACGGCAGGCGCCATTTTAAGTATTGCATTTGGCATACCTGAACATGCTGTTGATGGTAATGTGATGCGTGTGATGTCGAGGCTTCTAATCATTGAAGACGATATAACCGTGCCCCGAACTAAAAAAATATTTGAACAAGTTGTGATGGATTTAATAGATCCAGATGATCCTTCATCTTTCAACCAAGGAGTTATGGAGCTTGGGGCAACCATTTGTACACCTAAACCAAAATGCCTTCTCTGTCCAGTTAGAGAATATTGTGCTGCGTTTGAGGAAGGGAAACAAGAAGCGTTACCAGTTCGTACGAAGAAAAAGAAAGGTAAAGTCATTCCGATGGTTTCTTTTGCGATTCAGGATGATACTGGGCGTTGGTTGTTAAGGCAAAGACCGGAAAAAGGACTGCTTGCGAATTTGTGGGAATTTCCAATGATTGAGTCATCCACTACTCAAACGGAAACAGAACAATTTGCTGAACAATTTGGAAAGCAGATAAAAATAACGCAAGAGTTGATCGCATTCAAGCATATCTTTACGCATTTAACGTGGATGGTCACAAGTTTTCAGGCACAACTTGTAGACGAGGAAGCTACAATCGATGGCTACCGCTTTTTTACAACGGAAGAAGTAGAGAAACTTGCAAAACCAGTACCTGTATTAAATATTTGGAACTACATTAAACAAGAAAAGCTTTATGATGTTTATTAAAACAAGATAAGATTGTTGTTCGTAATCTTGTACAGGAATAGGCACCATAAACCCCATTGAAAAAAATATTAAAATTTGATGGATAAATAAAGCGCAAAGTGCACAAGTTAATAAGCACGGAGGTGAATATCCATGACAAAAAACCAAGATCCGAGTCAAACAAATGCTGCTGAAGTAAGAAAACAGAACCAACAGTCGCAGCAGCAACAAACACAAAATCCAATGGGTGAGGAATTTGCTTCTGAAACAGACGTGAATCAGGTCCGTCAACAGAACCAACAATCCCAAATGAAGAAAAGAAATGCTTCAGGACAACGTGCAAACCAATATGATAGCGGTTCAAGGTAAATGGATGGACATCACCGACTGGCAGAGGTTTTATACTTCTGCCGGTTTTTTAATTTGTGGAATAAACGAGTAGCTAAAGCAATCCTTTTTACTTTGAAGAAAGTATTGCTATACTATAAAGATAAAGTTCAAGCTCGATTAATGAACGTTAACAAATAGAAATTTAAAAGCAACGTAAAGGTGGGTTACATATGACAATTCCTAAGGAAGGGGAAACCATACAAGTACATAGTTACAAACACGACGGCAATATTCACCGCGTATGGCAAGAAACGACCGTTTTAAAAGGAACACGAAATATAATTATTGGTGCCAACGATCGAACCCTTGTTACAGAATCGGACGGAAGAACTTGGGTAACACGAGAACCTTCGATCTGCTATTTTCACGCAGAACACTGGTTTAATATCATCTGTATGTTGCGAGAAGATGGCGTTTACTATTACGTGAATATTAGCTCGCCCTTTGTATATGACAATAACGCTTTGAAGTATATAGATTATGACCTTGATGTTAAAGTTTTTCCGAATATGAGCTATATGATATTAGATGAAGATGAATATGAAGTTCATCGGAAACGGATGAACTATCCCGAAGTGATTGATAAAATTTTACATAATAATTTGGACAAGTTACTTGGCTGGATTAAACAGCGTCGTGGCCCATTTGCACCTGATTTTATACAGGCGTGGACGGCTAGGTATGAATTTCTCAAGCAAGTGGAGAATGACTGATTCATCGTGCAATAATGAGTAGAACGTATGAATGTATATAAAAGTGAGCGTGCTATAAAAAGGATAGTTACATATGGAATACGTTTGTTCCTACCTCGAAAAAAATGTGGGAAACAGATTTTTTTATTAAATGATTTTCTGCATAGCTCTTTTTTTAGTGTTCGATTAAGTAGGAGGAAATTAAATGGGTGACAGTGTTAAAAGATATATGAAATTTGTTAAACCTTATAAGTGGCTTATTTTTGCTACCATTGCAATTGGGATTTTAAAGTTCGCAATCCCTTTATTTATGCCGCTTCTAATGAGAATTGTTATTGACGATATTATTGGTTCAGCACCAAAAAATCCTGCAGAAGCAGCAGAAGCTACGAAGCAATTATTTTATTGGATCGGTGGAACAATGGTGCTGTTTTTTGTTGTTCGTCCGCCAGTCGAATATTATCGCCAATATTATGCGCAATATGTCAGCAACAAAATATTATACGACATTCGAGAAAATCTATACAGCCACTTACAGAAATTGAGCTTGAGTTATTATTCCAATACACGTGCAGGAGAAGTGATTTCACGTGTAATCAATGATGTAGAGCAAACTAAAAATTTCGTAATGATTGGTTTAATGAACGTTTGGTTAGATGTGGCAACGATTATCATTGCAGTTGTCATCATGTTGACGATGGATATCCCCCTTACTATTGTCACGCTTCTCGCTTTTCCTTTTTACGGCTATAGCGTCAAGCACTTCTTCGGTAAACTCCGTTTGCTGACAAGAAAAAGGTCGCAGTCTCTTGCGAATGTCCAAAGTTATTTACATGAACGTGTTGCAGGTGTAAGTGTTATAAAAAGTTTCGCGCTGGAAGAAATTGAACAAAAAAGATTCAATGAAACAAATGGTGATTTTTTAGAAAAAGCAATTGATCATACAAAGTGGAATGCAAAAGCATTTGCTGTCGTGAATACAATTACGGATGTTGCACCATTATTAGTGTTAGGCTATGCAGGCTATCAAGTGATTAATGGAAATCTGTCAGTGGGTACAATGGTTGCATTTATTGCGTTCATCGAACGGGTATACAGTCCGCTTCGTAGATTGGTGAATTCTTCGACAGAGTTGACACAATCTTTTTCTTCTATGGACCGTGTCTTAGAATTAATGGAAGAAAAATATGACATCGTCGATAAGGAAAATGCGAAGTCTTTACCTATTATTGAAGGTACTGTTGAATTTGATCATGTTAGTTTTGTCTACGAAGAGAATGGAGAGAAAATTCTTAAGGATGTCAGTTTTATAGCAGAACCTGGTGAAACCGTGGCACTTGTCGGGATGAGTGGTGGTGGGAAATCGACGATTGTGGGTCTGATTCCTCGCTTTTACGATGTGGAAAACGGTGCAGTCCGTATTGATGGTCATGATTTAAGAGATGTACAGATTAAATCCATAAGAGACCAGATTGGGATTGTCATGCAAGATAATATTTTGTTTAGCGATTCGGTCAAAAGCAATATATTAATGGGGAAACCAGATGCGACAGACGAAGAGGTCGTGGCGGCAGCCATTGCAGCAAACGCTCATGACTTTATTGAAGAACTTCCAGATGGCTACAACACAACAGTTGGAGAACGGGGGACGAAGCTTTCTGGAGGTCAAAAGCAAAGGGTTGCCATCGCTCGGGTGTTTCTGAAAAATCCACCTTTGTTGATACTAGACGAAGCGACATCAGCCCTGGATCTTGAAAGTGAAGCGCTCATTCAGGATTCACTAGAAGTACTCGCAAATGAACGAACAACAATTATTGTTGCGCATAGACTCTCCACCATTACGCATGCAGATAAAATTCTCGTTGTTGACAATGGGGAAGTGAAAGAAGAGGGAACTCACCTAGAATTAATGGAGAAACAAGGAATTTACTATAAGTTGTTCCGCGTTCAGCAAGTCTAAATATCATACAAAGCTACCGCATGTCTATTCGTGATAGACATGCGGTAGCTTTTTTTCGACCTTAAATAATTAGAATTAAAATACTATTGCAATTAATTATACTTTCAGTATAATTAACTTATACAGAGTAATCAGAAAAAGGGTGGTCTGGTGGACAATAGAAATAAGATTCTTCAGGTGAAAGATTTACAGACGACCTTTTTCACGGATACAGGTGAAATCCCAGCAGTGGACCATATCGAATTTCATGTGAATGAAGGAGAAATCCTTGGAATTGTTGGGGAATCTGGCTGTGGAAAAAGTGTAACATCGCTTTCAATCATGGGGCTTGTGCCAAAGCCACCTGGTGAAATTGTTGGTGGACAGATATTATTTGAAGATAGGGATCTACTTGAAATGTCAGAAAAGCAAATGCGCGAGATTCGCGGAAATGAAATTGCGATGATTTTTCAAGAGCCCATGACCTCTTTAAATCCGTTGTTTACAATCGGGAATCAGATTACCGAAGCCATTCTCATACATGAAAAGAAATGGTCTAAAAAACAGGCTTCGGAAAGAGCAGTGGAGATGTTGAAGTTAGTTGGTTTACCTCGTGCGAGTGACTTAATGAAAGAATATCCGCACCAATTGTCAGGCGGTATGCGACAACGAGTCATGATTGCGATGGCGCTTGTCTGTGATCCCAAAGTGTTAATTGCAGATGAACCGACAACAGCGTTGGATGTCACAATTCAAGCTCAAATTTTGAAGTTGATGAAAGATTTGAACACACGTCTCAATACGGCTGTTCTATTAATCACACATGATCTTGGTGTTGTTGCAGAAACGTGTGAGCGCGTTATCGTTATGTACTCAGGACAAATTATTGAGGAAGCTTCTGCCAAAACAGTTTTTGAGAACCCTCAGCATCCTTATACAAAAGGATTGATTCAGTCAGTACCAGATATGCGGTATAAGAAAGATCGTTTATATTCAATAAAAGGGAGTGTTCCTAGACCTGGAACAGTTAAACAGGGTTGTAGATTTGCTGCACGCTGTGAATTTGCATTTGATAGATGTCTCCAAGAAAACCCCGAACTATATGAAACATCAAGTGCACATAAGACGAGATGCTTCTTGTATGACGAAAAAGGAGTGGAGGCAGTTGAAGAAGCCCTTATTAAAAGTTGAAGGTTTAAAGAAACATTTCCCTATAAAAAGTGGACTGTTTGGCAAAACATCTGGCCATGTAAAAGCAGTCGACGGTGTTTCATTTTATGTGAACGAAGGAGAAACGCTCGGAATTGTTGGAGAATCGGGTTGTGGAAAATCGACAACTGGACGTATGCTCATGCGGTTACTAGAACCAACTGAGGGGACTGTTGAATTCGACGGTAAAGAATTAACAGCCCTTTCAGCAGATGAGATGAGGAAAACGAGGCGTGACATACAAATGGTCTTCCAGGACCCTTACGCCTCTTTAAATCCCCGACATACAATTGGAAAGATTTTAGGTGAACCACTTCTCGTTCATGGGGTGAAAGATGCTAAAGAACGTAAAGAGAAAGTGCAAGAGTTTCTTGAAGTGGTAGGGTTAAGTGCTTATCATACCAATCGCTACCCACATCAGTTTAGTGGAGGACAAAGACAGCGGATTGGAATTGCGCGCGCGCTTATGACAAATCCTAAGCTGATTATTGCAGATGAACCAGTTTCTGCCCTTGATGTTTCGATACAAGCACAAGTACTCAATTTAATGCAAGATTTACAAGAAGAGTTCAAGCTCACCTATATCTTTATCGCTCATGACCTTGGTGTCGTCCGTCATATTAGTGACCGGGTGGGTGTCATGTATTTAGGGAAAATGGTAGAAGTCTCAAAAAGTGAGGATTTATATGCAAATCCACTCCATCCCTATACGCAGGCATTGTTATCGGCAGTTCCAGTGCCTGATCCTGCTTTTACAAAAGAAGAAATTGTATTAGAGGGAGACATGCCAAGTCCTGCAAGTCCACCGCCAGGTTGTACTTTTCACACGAGATGTCCATTCAAAATGGATATTTGCTCGCAAGTCGTACCACAGCTTGTAGAGATGGAAGAAGGTCATTCTGTCGCTTGTCATCTTTATAATGAGACGGGCGACATTGATATAAAAAATAGTAGGGGGTCTTTATATGCGAAAGGGTAAATTTTGGACATTTTCACTTTTATTACTACTTGTACTATCTACAGTTCTTGCAGCATGTACTGGTGAAGAAAAAGACAAGAAAGAAGAAGGAAATGCGGAGGAAACTGGTTCAAGTAGCGGTGAAACATTAGTATTTGGCCGTGGTGGAGATTCCACGTCACTCGATCCATCAAGAACGACAGAAGGGGAAACGTTTAAAGTTACAATTAACATTTTTGAAACACTTCTTACATTTGAAGATGAAGGTACAGCGATCGAACCTGGTCTAGCAAAATCATGGGAGCCTTCTGAAGACGGATTAACGTATACATTTGAACTACAAGAAGGGGTTACTTTCCATGATGGAACAGACTTCAATGCGGAGGCTGTTGTTAAAAACTTTGAGCGTTGGGCTTCTGGTGATGCAGAAAAATTCCCTTACTACAACTCAATGTTTGGTGGATTTGAAGGTGATGAAGGTCATGTTATTGAATCTGTCACAGCTGAAGGAGATTCAACGGTTGTCATTAAATTAGTTCGACCACAAGCGCCATTCCTTAAAAACATTGCAATGGCTATGTTTGCAATTGCAAGTCCAACTGCATTTGAAGAACAAGGCGATGATGATTTTGAAAGAAATCCAGTAGGAACAGGTCCCTTTAAATTTGTTGATTGGAAGCCAAATGATTCAATTACAGTAGAGCGTTTTGACGATTATTGGCAAGAAGGCTTACCGAAACTAGGCAAAGTTATTTTCCGTTCAATTCCGGATAACGCTGCAAGACTTAATGCTTTAACGACAGGTGAAATTGACTTAGCGGATGGGATTAATCCATCAGATGGTGCTGCAATTGAAGACCATGCTGATTTACAATTATTTGAGCGTCCATCCATGAACGTTGGTTATTTAGGTCTGACAGTGACACGTCCACCGTTTGACAATAAACTTGTTCGTCAAGCAATGAACTACGCAATCGATAAAGAATCAATTATTGATGCATTTTTTGAAGGACGTGCGGAAAGCGCGAAAAACCCAATGCCGCCTTCAATCTCAGGTTATAACGATGAAATAGAAGAATATCCATATGACCCTGAGAAAGCAAAAGAACTTTTAGCAGAAGCAGGTTTAGCAGAGGGGTTTGAAATGGAACTATGGGCAATGCCAGTTCCACGTCCGTACATGCCAGATGGTGAAAAAGTGGCAGAAGTCATTCAGAAAAACCTTGCCGATATTGGGGTTACAGCTAAAATTGTATCTCATGAATGGGCGACTTATTTAGACTTAGCGAGTAAAGGCGATGCAGATGCGTTTATGCTTGGTTGGACTGGGGATAACGGAGATGCAGATAACTTCTTATATGTTCTTTTAGATGAGGACAATATCGGAAGTAATAACTATACGTACTTTAAAAATGATGCAATGCACGATTTGTTTATTGAAGCACAAACAGAAGTAGATGAGGATAAGCGTATTGAACTTTACAAAGAAGCGCAGGAGATTATCCATGATGAAGCACCTTGGGTACCATTGGCGCATTCAATTCCACTTCTTGGAGGATCTAAAGATTTAACAGGCTTCTTACCACATCCAACTGGATCAGATTTATTATCTACGATTGATTTAGAAAGATAAGTAGAAGAGGAGAAGTCTGAAGGATTTCTCCTCTTTTCTTTTTTCCTGACAGGACGGTGTGCACGATTAAATAAAAGTAGATACATAAGAAGAGTTAAAGAGGTGATTCAAATGCTCAGCTATATTGGAAAAAGGTTACTTCAGCTGATCCCTGTCTTACTCGGGATGACGTTTATTGTATTTATGATTATTAGGGCAATCCCAGGTAACCCAGCACAAGTAATTCTTGGACAGCAAGCAACAGCAGAAGCAGTTGCCGCATTGACAACGAAACTTGGGTTAGATAATCCATGGTATATTCAATATTTTGATTATTTAAAAGGGATAGTCACAGGTGATTTAGGAGAGTCGATGAGAACGAGAGCGCCAGTTGCGGATGAAGTTTGGCCTTATTTAGCAGCGACGTTTGAACTTGCTTTGTTTGCAATTTTGATAGCTGTAGTGGTTGGCATTAATGCAGGAATCATTTCTGCTTGGTTTCAAAACTCATGGTTTGATTATACCGCGATGGTTCTTGCGCTGATTGGTGTTTCAATGCCAATCTTCTGGCTGGGACTCATGGGACAATGGGTGTTTTCGTTGGAATTGTCCTGGTTACCGACAACAGGAAGGGAAAATGTACGAGATCCTGTAACTGCAATTACGAATTTGTATATTTTAGATACCATTATAGCGGGGCGTTTTGATCAGCTTTGGCAAGTGCTACGCCATC
>JARIDM010000053.1 GCA_029263945.1 Sporosarcina sp. | reverse complement strand
AAAACGTGACCTACAACAAATTTAGGGCTTAGGTCAACATCTAATGTCAATTCTACATTATTTTTTTCAAGTGCTTGTTGAATTTGATCAACGAGTACATTTGACAATGTAACCTCACCTTTCGCTTGGATCGTTACATAAGTGGACGCGTTGAATAAATTGAATCCCGTTATTTCTTTTGTCTTTACGTCGCGAAGTATCGTTACATCCCCGTGTGAAGAAGTGCTCATTTCTTCTGGTGTTTCTGTTGTAAGTTGCGCGAGCAAGACATCGCCAATTCCATTCTCATTATAAAATAGATTCATATTATTTTTTTCTTTCCTTTCGTGTTACTCGATTTTTAGCCATAATAAATATAGGTTCCAACTTTTCATTTTCATAAATAAACGACAGCGAGGTTACAGGAACTGTACCCGTTGTAAAAAATTGCATCGTCATTTGTGCAAGTACATCATAGCCTGTCGTATTTCGAATGTCTCCAATAATGAGGACGTCTTGGTGTGGGACAGAAACGGTCATATCCCCTTCAACTTTTTCACTCATCTCTTTTAAAAAAGCACTATTTAAAATTCGACTGGCATCATAGCCGTCATTGTTATTAACAAAGTAGTAAAAGTTCCCACTCACTTGGTCTTTTTTCATCGTTGTAGATAGCGTGCGTACATTAAATAGGGCCGATTCCATAATTTCCGTTTCAGATAACTTTAATAATGGAAGCATACTTTCATCAATTAGACGATATGTATCTCCTAAATCAAGTGAATAATAAATCCTCGTTTCTGCTGTATGGTCTTTCATAATAAATCTATGCCCCTCAGATGTCTCTTGTGGGAATGATGTCGAACGAATGACTGGATAAACAAGGTGATTTCCTTGGAACCCTTTTTCTTGCTCAACTTCCATCGCACGAAAAGTCGCATCTATGGTGTGAACGACTTCATCAATTGCGCGTTCTTTTTTTTCTTCATACCTTGTGATAATATCAGACAGTGAGATCTCCATCCCTTTATTTAAACCCACATGATCTAACCGGACCCGATTCGCTTCTATATCATATTGCCATTTAAATTGTTTTGAAGGCAAACGGCTTTTTAATATCTCTACAAGTTCGTCAGATTTCATCGTCTGTTTCCTCCATTCAATAAAACGATTTGTTAATTAATTCATTCCTCTAATTTCGTGCTTTTTTGCAATCTTAGTTTTAAGTCCTCTTCCATTTTAGTGTTGTTATGCGCGGGTTGCAACCTTTCGATCCTACACAATAGCTTGTTCTCATCCCTTATGGTTTAAATCATATTTTAATTGGCCAATTAGCAATGCTATAATATGCTGAAACAAATCGATACGCGTAACAATACCCGCTGTAAACATCCCCATCGCACCTTCTCTTTGGTGAAGACCCAACGCTTGAAAATAAGCGTCAATTACAGGACCCAATTCCTTACCACGTTGAATTTCTAAAGCGATTTCATCGGGTAACGGAATTTGAGCACCGCCAGCTGTATATCTTTTTCCATCGGTAAATACCAATGCACCCCAATTACAAATATACATTTTCTCGTTTATGAGACGAACACCGCCTTCTAAGCCAATCCCAATTGCGTTTTTGTGTAAGCTTCTAACGTTAAGCGCTCGATTTATAGCGCCATCCAACGTTTCTTCGTCGCCAAAAGGCTGATTGGAAACGCCAGAGTCCGTCTCCATGTATTCAATTATGGCTTCAGGAAAATGAATCGCTACCGTGTCTTTTACTGCTTGCACTTTGGCATTATTCGTTGATCCAACGATAAACTCCATACCCACTCACCTCTTTCTTTATAAATAAACCGTCCTACACTCGAATGTGCGGACGGTTTAAATTTACACGTTTTGCTTAATCGTATCTACGGTTGTCTGATCACATGACGTGACCAACTTAACGAGTAGTTCTTTTGCAGCTGCGTAATCATCCGTATGAATAATAGAAGCGGATGTATGGATATAGCGTGAACATATTCCAATGACAGCACTCGGAACGCCTTCATTTGATGTATGAACTCGGCCTGCATCTGTTCCACCGTTCGAAACGAAATACTGATAAGGAATATTGTTGGTCTCAGCCGTATCTAAGATGAATTCTCTCATTCCCCGATGTGTAACCATTGTACGGTCTAAAATACGTAGCAATGTCCCTTTACCAAGTTGGCCAAATTCATTTTTATCACCAGATGCATCATTTGCTGGGCTTGCATCTAGGGCAAAGAATAGATCAGGGTCAATCATCGTTGCAGAAGCCGCTGCTCCGCGTAGGCCAACCTCTTCCATTACATTTGCACCTGAATAAAGCGTATTCGGTAATGACTTTCCATGCACTTCTTTCAAAAGTTCAAGTGCTAAGCCACAACCATAACGATTGTCCCATGCCTTTGCTAAAATTTTCTTCTTGTTTGCCATTGGCGTGAAAGGACATATCGGAACAATTTGTTGACCAGGTTGAATGCCAATTTTCTGTGCATCTGCTTTATCATCTGCGCCAATATCAATGAGCATATTTTTAATGTCAGCTGGCTTATTGCGAACTTCCTCACTAAGTAAATGGGGAGGAATAGAACCAATTACACCGACTACTGGACCATTATTCGTCATCACTTCAACTCGTTGCGCAAGAAGGACTTGACTCCACCAACCGCCTAATGGTTGAAAACGAATCATTCCGTTATCTGTTATCCCACTAACCATAAACCCTACTTCGTCCATATGTCCTGCAACTAAAATACGCGGACCCTCTTCTGGCCCTTTTTTAACACCGAAGATCCCCCCGAGATTATCTTGAACAATTTCATCAGAATACTTTTCAATTTCACTACGCATATACTTTCGGACTGCGTGTTCATTTCCAGGTGCGCCTGGAAGCTCCGTTAATGTTTTAAACATCTCTAACGTTTCTTTTTGCATTGATATGGCCTCCCAAAATAAGTATGTACATCAGTTAGTGTATATGATTTTTCAGAAGAATTCCATCTTATATAAAGAATCAAAATCTTAAGAAAAGACGTTCTCAACATACTGCCAATTCCATTTTTGTGTTACAATATGACAAAGACCAAGTAGGGGGATGTTATTAATGAAACTAAAAGAATTTCTTGCAGGTGTTTTAACTGGAGTTGCAGCTGGACTTGTCGTAAACGAAGTACTCGACCGCACAAATCCATATGTTTCTGCTGATACAGTACTAAATTCAATTAAAGACGATTTTAAACAAGAAGGACCCATTGACGGATCATGGATTGTACTGAAGACTGAACCTTTTAAGAACAGAATGATTTTAATGGATGTTTATCGTGGAGGCATTTCACGTATGAAGGACGGCGAATTGGAACAATTTGAATTTGCTGCCGATGCAAAAACAGGAACAGTCGTTGAATTATTAAAAATTTAATACAAAACAACTAAAGCCGTTACACTAACTAATTACTTAGTCATGTAACGGCTTTTTATTTGTCCATCTTAGAACGTTGAACGTTTCATACTTTCACCAATTTCTTTTCCATCGACGTCCCATTTCACCAACCGATATACTGCATCATGGTAAAAACTAAACCAATAGTTATGCGCAAGTGCCTCTTTTGTCAATTTCTTTTTAGCAAAAATTGAATCCATAGGATAATCATCATAAGAAAGTACCCATAGTGGATTTAAGTGGGCATGAGTTGGCATTAAATCACCCATATGTAGGATAACATCGTTCTTTTGCGTTATTTTGATAACTGCATGACCATTACTATGTCCACCTGTATGAATCATTTCGACTCCAGGCAACACTTCAATTTGGTTTTTGAAAGTTTTAACTTGTTTTTGGACAGGCTCCCAATTCTCTTTCCAATACGCATTTTTAGAACGTATATTGGGATTTTTCATTTCATTCCATTCAATAGCAGATGTATAGATCAATGCATTCGGAAAAACAGAAACAAGCTGATCATCTTTCCACTGTGTCAATCCACCTGCGTGATCATTATGTAAGTGTGTCATTAAAATCAGATGAATATCTTCTGGTGCTAAACCAACTTCGGTAAGTGTAGCTGTTAGGCTAGACTCTTTGACTACCCCCAGATTTCGTTTCATCTTCTCATCCAGTTTTCCTTTTCCGAGTCCCGTATCTATTAAAATGTTTTTCCCCTGGTATTGCAATAAAATAGGATGCGCAGTTAACTCTATTAAATTCTGGTCATTCACTGCATACTTACGTGACCACAGCACTTTCGGCACAGGACCAAACATCGTTCCCCCATCTAAATAATTCAGTCCCCCATCCATCCAAGTAAGCGTCATATTGTGAAAGGTAAATTTATCCAACTGAAATGCACCCCTTCTCCCCTATTATGTTGAGCTAGATTCATCTTCCTCTTGTTCTACATCAAACTCGAAGTACTTACTCATAGCAGTCGTTTGCCCCACATCTAAAATTGCTTGCGCTGCCTGAAATTGAGCGAATTTTAATGGCGTTGTAATACTGCTGATTGAAGTAAACCATTCATCATAATTTCGCTTGTCAATAATTTTCACATCAAAAGAACCCATTGGATAATCAATATAACCATTTCGCGTGATTAAATATTTTTTAATAGGAAAATCAATGTCTTTTTCACTGAATACTTGTGCGATAATCTTCCCCATACGATTCAAGGAAAGTACTGGATTCAAGATCTTTGACTCTCGATCTTTTGACAACTTCCCCCAAAAGCGGTCACTACTTCCTACATATGCTGCTAAATTTTCTTGTTCTAATACCGTGATACACATACATTCAACTGGTGTTACAATAATTACATCTAATTCTACTGGTGCCTTTTGTAACTTAATAATGGGTTGGTAAAACAATAAATAACTATCTGGAAGTTTTTGTGCAAAAGACCTTAACAGGGAATCCCTAAAGTATTTTGGATCTACACGAGATTTATCCATTAAGGTTGAGCTCGCCCACTTTATTTGAAAATGAAATAATTGATCTAAAAATAGCTTACGTAGTTCCTCAATTGTATCAGGCGTGTAAACAATATTAGGACTAAATCCAAAATCGTCCACTTCTTCATCCTCTTGTGATAAATTATCTAGTAGTTCATCTTCATTTTCACGGGATCCAAAGAAGCGAAAGAATGAAGAAAACTTTTTCTTTTCTTTTTCTATTTCCTCAGGGGCTTCTTCCCACATTGTATGACCTTCACCCGTTTCCCATTGGATCTTCATCCGATTCCACTGAGATCTCTTTAAACGAAGAAATTGGTTTGGATAGCGAGTCAAATCATTTTCATACCGTGAAATATAATCGAGAAGTTTAACTAGTTGTGCCACTTTATTCACTCCCATCATATATTCTTTACTTACTACTTATTCTATCACCCATTGATACCTGAACCTAATCTAGGGATTTGAGCAGTAAATGCTTGCTGTAACTTTTCTGTATATCTGCCACGCTTCCCACTTCCAATTAATTGATCATCTATTTTCGTAATCGGCATCACTTCAGCAGTTGTCGAAGTGTAGAAAAACTCATCCATTTCGTAAGCCTCTGCAAGCATAAAAGCCTGCTCTTTTACAGGTATCCCAAGTTGTCCACATAACGTTAACACAACTTGTCTCGTAATGCCTTCTAAAATCAGATTAGACACTGGATGCGTGTAAACAACACCATCCTTCACTCCAAACATGTTCGTAGAAGACCCCTCAGTTACAATTCCATCTCTATGTAATAACGCCTCAGCATAACCTGCATCTTTTGCTTCTTCTTTAGCCAATACACTGCCAAGTAAATTCAAACTTTTTATATCACACCGTAACCAGCGAACGTCTTCAACAGATTTTACTGAAACACCTTTTTCCATATCCAAAATTGGACGTGTTGCTTCTACTGTATATGCTGTGACAACTGGTTGAACGGATGGCGTTGGAAAATGATGCTGCCTCGTTGCGGAACCACGTGTCACTTGTAAATAGACATGACCCTCTATTAATTTATTTTGTACGATTAATTCTTTTATGATACTGCTTATTTGTTCTTTTGTATAAGGCATTGTCATTTTAATTTTTTTCGCACTTTCAAACAGTCGGTTAATATGTTCTTCCTCTGTAAAGAATTTCCCACTGTATACTTTTACAACTTCGTATACACCATCGCCAAAGTAATAGCCTCGATCTTCTATCGAAATTTTAATTTCATCCTTGTTTGTAAATTTCCCATCCATAAAATAAATTGCCATTGTTCTACTCCCTTTCAATTTAAATGCTTTTCAACCCTTACAATTCAACGCCTCAATCTATTCTATTCCATTTTAATGATTAATGTTTCTTTTTACTACTTTCACAACTCTACGGAGTTATGAATCAGCTTCTTATCAATTGCATTGAATTTTCGATTAAAACAAACTATAATGATAGTTAGTAAGCAGATTAGTATTTTTGATGAAAGCTTACTGAATTACGGGAAGGAAGTGCGGCTCTGACAATTTTTCAACATGTTTAAAACACCATTCACAAGTCTCATGCTTTTCAATTCTTTGAAAAATGATGATAAAGGAGTGATTTTAAAGTTGAAACAAACGACTGAACGTATGCTCACCCGTGTTAAAGATGTCTATATGTATATTCAAGACAATGGTACCGTCACGACTCAAAACGTTGTTGAAGAATTTGATGTCACTCCCCGAACTGCTCAAAGGGACTTAAATGTATTAGCGTATAATAACCTTGTCATGAGCCCCGTTCGTGGTAAATGGACAACCACATCTAAACAAGTGATTTCTTAAGCTTATAAAAAACAGGGTTGAATCGAAAAACGATTCAACCCTGTTCTAATTCCCCCGATAGTTGTTGAAGAAGGGTTAACTCTTCTGGTAATAGTTCGCGGTAGTCACCTAGTGATAGCGTATCATCAAGAGACACAGGTCCCATTGATAGTCGTTTCAAATACACCACTTTTTTGCCTATCGCCTCAAACATTCTTTTGACTTGATGAAATTTACCTTCTGTTATTGTTAACTCAATTTCAGAGATTTCACCAGATTTGATAATACGCAATTCGCCCGGTTTCGTTAC
>JARIDM010000020.1 GCA_029263945.1 Sporosarcina sp. | reverse complement strand
ACGGGATTCGAACCCGTGATACCGCCGTGAAAGGGCGGTGTCTTAACCGCTTGACCAAGGGGCCAGAATGATTTTGATTCGATTACAATACTAAGATGAACAGGAATATGTAATTTCGCATTTCCTTGTTTCCTTAACCGACCTTTTTTATTATAGACAGGTAGTTCTATTTCGTCAACCCTTTTCTCAAATAAAATATCGAGACAGTTTAAAAGGATTGGTAAATCGCATTAGATAGCGATTTACCAATCCTTCAAATTAGTCATTGTACTATTTTTATTTGTCCTGCGCATTGGCCACATTTATATTTATTCACATTCATTCGTCTTCTTCTATTATAACGTAATGCACATGATTTACATTCATACACATAAAAAGAAGTCGACTTTTTATTCCTCGCTGCTAATGGCTTGCAATATCTCGGGGATGACGTTTCTTTTAATAGGTTTTTAAAATCAGTGTCACGATGTTGATATCCCCTTCCTTCTATATGAAGGTGATAATGACAAAGTTCATGTTTAATGACGCCCACGAGTTCTTCCATACCGTGACTGCTAAACACTAAAGGATTGATTTGAATAGAATGATCTGCGAGCATATACCGACCACCCGTCGTTCGAAGCCTTGCATTATGATAGGCCTGGTGGAGAAACGGCTTTTTGAATACCGCATCTGAAATCTCTTCAACGAGCTGCTGTAAGTCTGCATCCACCATCTCCACATAACCTCTCATTCATTTTACTCTGCTTTTTTAGGCGGGATCATCGTTAATGAAATACGTCCTTTTGCTTTATCGACTGCATCTACCCATACAGTAACAATATCACCCGAGGCTACGACATCTAGTGGATGCTTGACAAACCCTTTTTTTAATTTAGAGATGTGGACTAGTCCATCCTCTGTTACGCCAATGTCAACGAATGCACCGAAGTCGACGACATTACGAACAGTTCCTTGCATCTCAAGACCTTCATATAAGTCTTTCATATCAAGAACATCTGCTTTCAGTAAAGGTTGCGGATAATCCTCGCGCGGATCACGATTCGGTCTTTGCAAAGTAGCGATTGTATCTTTTAACGTTACTTGTCCAATAGCTAACTCAATCGCCAATTTCTCTATGTCTAGTTTGGCTAGGGCTTCAGAAGTTTCTTTTTTACCGATGGCTCCCTTATCGAGGCCAATTTTATCTAGCACTTGCTCTGCTAATTTATAACTTTCAGGGTGAATCCCTGTAGAATCAAATGGATTCTTCGCTTCTGGGACACGTAAGAAACCAATCGCTTGTTCATAAGTTTTCGCACCGAGACGAGGGACTTTTTTCAGTTCAATTCGTTTTGTATATAACCCATTTTCTTCTCGAGTTTTGACAATGTTCTCTGCTATTGTCTTAGATAGTCCAGCTACATATTGAAGCAGTGATGAAGATGCTGTGTTAACGTTAACGCCTACTCTGTTAACTGCTGTTTCTACAACAAAGGATAGAGAGTCCGCAAGTTTTCTTTTTGCGACGTCATGCTGATATTGTCCTACCCCTACAGAGCCTGGGTCAATTTTCACAAGTTCAGATAAAGGATCTTGTAAACGCCTCGCGATTGAAACAGCACTTCTTTCTTCGACTTGTAAATTTGGAAATTCTTCACGCGCTTGTTCGGATGCAGAGTAAACACTTGCGCCCGCTTCATTTACAATTACATAAGACACGCCTGGTTTTGCGTCTTTCAGACATTCCGCAATAAACATTTCCGTTTCACGAGATGCTGTCCCATTGCCAATTGCAATAATCGTCACTGGATATTTATCTAAGAAACTCAAAATTGCTTGTTTCGATTTTTCCTTTTGCTGTTGTGGCGGATGCGGATAAATTACCGAAACTTCATGCAACTTGCCTGTTTCATCTACAACAGCTAATTTACAACCTGAACGAAACGCAGGGTCCACACCAAGTATCACATTCCCTTTCAATGGAGGCTGCAACAATAGGCTTTTTAAATTCTCTGAAAACACATGAATCGCTTGTTCTTCTGCTTTTTCCGTCAGTTCAGCTCTTATTTCTCGCTCAATCGACGGGGCAATTAGCCGCTTAAATGAATCTTCTACCGCTTCCTTCACCTGTTCCGCAGAAGGTGAAGTAGTTTTTTTAATTACTTCACGTTCTATTAGACCAATAATTCGTTCATCCGGAAAGGCCATGCCGATACGTAGGACATCCTCTTTCTCCCCACGGTTTAAAGCAAGCGTCCGGTGAGGGACAATGGTTTTTAATGGCTCGTCATATTCATAATAATTGCCAAATACTTTTTTATTGTCTTCTGCTCCTTTTCGAACAGCTGAAACAATCGATCCACTTGACCAAACGATTTTTCGTATCGCTTCACGAATTGATGCGTCATCCGCAACATTTTCAGCTATGATGTCCCGCGCTCCTGCAAGTGCATCTTCGATGGTTGCTACTTCTTTTTCTACGTCCACAAATGCTTTCGCTAAATCTTCTGTTGTCTCATTGGAGAACTCCATTAATAATAGAGCAAGTGGTTCAAGCCCTTTTTCTTTCGCCTTCGTCGCACGGGTACGTCTTTTTTGCATAAATGGTCTATATAAATCTTCGACTCTTTGAAGAACAGTTGCTTCTGTAATTTCTTTTTTTAGCGCATCGTCAAGTTTTCCTTGCTCCTCAATAATACGAAGGACTTCTACTTTTCGTTGTTCGAGTCCAGTGACATAGCTATA
This sequence comes from Sporosarcina sp., assembly GCA_029263945.1. Classification (GTDB taxonomy): domain Bacteria; phylum Bacillota; class Bacilli; order Bacillales_A; family Planococcaceae; genus Sporosarcina. The sequence continues at coordinate 39,967 of JARIDM010000020.1, read as the reverse complement.
CGCATCTTCAATTGCTTTAATTTGTACTTCGTCGAGAGATCCAGTTGCCTCTTTACGATATCTTGCGATAAACGGGACCGTGTTTCCTTCTTCAAGGAGGTCAATTACTTTTTTCGTTTGACTCGTCGGAACTCCAGCTCTAGTTGCTGTAAGTTTTAAAATTGGCTCCACTACGTATTCCACCTTTCAATTCTATTCTTATTTTAGCACAAAAAAGCCTACTCCTTGTTAATGAAGCAGGCTTCCTGTTATAAAAGTTGCATCATCATTGTGGTTGATGGCTTTTACAGCATTATTATAAATTTCACGTGTGCACATACTGTCCTTTAACAACACTTTAGGACTGCGTAACTCTATCCCGTCAGAATGTAGGAAAAAGACATCTCCATTTTCATATGCGTATTCTTGGGTATTCATCTTTTGAGGTTTCCCAGATAAATAACCCATGACTGGAAGTGGATAAACCATTTTCTGATCATCCTTTAGTATATAGAACCGTATATTACCAATGCAGCTATATTGGATTGTCCTTTTTTTATAATCAATCTTTACAATTCCAACAGCAGCGCCACGTTTTTGAACCATATATTCATTACAACGGCTCAGTAGCTCATCCAACGACTCGTGATGATGCTCTTTTAAAACAGTGAGAATAATCTCAGAGGATTGACGTGCAACAGGTCCGTTACCGAGTCCATCCGCGATTGCAAACAAACAGTAATCATCGGTGTTATGTATATAATAGGTATCCCCAGATTGTTCATTACCTGTTTTTGCCTCTTGATACGTATAAAGTTCCAAATAGTCATTTGTAAATGATTCCACTAAATTGCACCACCAGTACTTACTGAAATTGTTTCTTGTAACTTTTTAATTGCTTTTCGCTGTATCCTCGACACATGCATTTGTGAAATGCCGAGCAATTCCCCTGTTTCCTTTTGACTCAATTGTTCAATATATGTGTATTGAATAATTTGACGTTCTCGCTCAGATAAAACAACAAGTGCATCTGCAACCAGCATACGTTGGTCTGTTGTTTCATAACCGTCATCCTGACTCCCAACAAGATCGAATAAGGTAACAGTGCCGCCTTCAGCATCAGCATTTAGCGTGTGATCCATAGACAGCGCTTGATAACTTCTGCCCATTTCCATTGCTTCTAATACTTCTTCTTCATCCACTTCTAAGCGCTCTGCAATTTCAGAAATTAACGGTGAGCGTTGAAGTTCTACCGTCAGCGATTCAACAGTTGCCCGAATCTTAGGACCCATTTCTTTTATGCGTCTAGGTACGTGAATTGCCCACGTTTTGTCACGCATAAACCGTTTAATTTCGCCAATGATTGTCGGTACTGCAAATGCTTCAAAACTACGACCAAATTCAGGATCGTATCTACGAATCGCGCCAAGAAGTCCAAGCATTCCAACTTGAACTAAATCCTCGTGATAAGATTTACCGTTTGAATATTTACGAGCAATCGATTGAACTAAACGTTCATAGTTAAGGACTAAGTTCGTTTGTGCTTCATCATCTTGCGTTTCTTGGTATTGCTTAATCCACAAAAGGACATCTTCTTTTGTGTTCGAACTAGGAGGAGACTGTTTCGACATCCTTCTCCACCCGCTCTCCGCCAAGATATTTAGTCATTAAAACTGTCACGCCCTCCTGCTGGTGAACTTTTACTTCATCCATAAGCGTTTCCATTAGATAAAGTCCAAGCCCACCTTCACGGAGAAGTTCGAACTCTTGTACATCATTGTAAGGACCTATATGTTTTTTAGTTTCTTCAAAATTGAAACTTTTACCACTATCCGCAACCATGATTTCAATTCTATTTTCAAAGAGTGCACAACCTACGACAACTTCACCCTGCTTTTCTTCTTCATTGTAAGCGTGTTGGACTGCATTTGTAATTGCTTCACTCGATGCAATCTTCAAGTCTTCAATTTCATCAAAGGTAAATCCAAGACGGCTTGCGAGGCCTGAAATTGCTAGTCTAGTAACGCCAATGTACTGTGGTTTAGCAGGGACTTTCATTTCTATATAATCATACGGTTGCATCGCAATTTCCACCTTCCTTAACTTCCATATCGATAATCTGGTCTAACCCGGTAATTTCAAAAAGACGTTTTAAACGGGCGTTTGCATTCGTGATTTTCATTGACCCGCCATGTGCTTGAATCGCTTTGAAAAAGCCAATGAAAACACCCAATCCAGTACTATCGATATAATTCACTTCTGATAAGTCAATTTCTGCGTATAGTCCTTCTATATCTTGTACAGCTGCAAGACGTTTTTTTAATATCGGTGCTGTGAATGCATCTATCTCACCAATTACTTTAAAACAATACATTTCATTTTTTTCTACTAACTCAACTTGTAAATTCATTTCCACACCTCGAATTTTTTAATTTCTACTTAACTGAGTCAATTTCATAATGTCCTTATTTTGCGACGACGACACAACATATTATTCGGGAACGGTTCAACCCGACTGTATGTTGCGGTGGCGGCGCAATGAAACCCTATTATGAAATTGATTGAACTATATGTAGTAGGTCTATACCACTTGTTGCAAGCCTTTAAACCTTCTAGTAATCCTTTTTTAAAATTACGACCGTGAAATCATCAAGCAGTTGAAAATTTTGCAGTTCAGTAAGTTGTTCAAATACAGCATCCGCAATTTCTTGAGCTGGTTTGTCTTTTACACTCAACAAGATTTCTTTAATTAAATCTTCATCTATAAACCCTTCCGCTGCACGTGTTTCTGTTACGCCATCAGTCATCATAACGATAAAATCTCCCGCTTCTAAGTCAATAGAGCGCTCTTCGTATCTGACAGTTTGCTGGACGCCAAGTAATAATCCTTTGGCATCAAGTTCAACAAAATTGTTTCTAGATGCCTTATAAAGCAACGCAGGTTCATGACCTGCTGACGCATACGAAAACACAGAGGAATTCGTATCATATTTCCCATAAAACATGGAAATAAACATAGAATCGGTCACACTGTCTTCAACGATTTTATTAATCACTTCAAGTACCTTGCCAGGATTCGATTGATCACTTTGCAAACTATCCATCCCAAATTTTATCATAGACATACAGAGGGCTGCGGGTATTCCTTTTCCAATCACATCGGCAACTGCAATACTTGCAGACTTTTCTTCCTCGCTTAAAAAGTAAATATAATCTCCACTCATTTGTTTCGCAGGAATTGTTAAAAAGCCTATGTCAAGACCAGGTATTTCAGGTACTTTCGTATTCAGCAAAGTAGATTGTACTTGTGCAGCAATTTTCATCTCTAAATCCATTTCTTCTTGTTTTCTAATAAGTGTTTGATGTTCTTGTAAGGCAAGTCCATAATGAATCATCATCTCTATTAAAAAATCAAAGGAATGCCAAAGTTCATTTGGCTCATCTGGGAAAAGTGATTTTAATGCTGACTTATGAATGCCTATCACTTCTTCAGGCGAGATTTCCTTTTCGATAAATCGTCTACTAAACTTCTGTCCAGCATATAAATCTCTCTCATCTTGCGTATGAAGATATCTCTCTATTATTTCTTTATATTGTTTTTCCACTTCGTGAGGCACTCTGCTTCACCCCTTTACCGGAGCCATTTTATAGTTGTAATCGTTGTTCCTACTCCTTGCTTTGTTACTAAATCAAATTCGTCCATCAAACGCTTTACTCCAGGCATTCCAGCTCCTAATCCTCCTGAAGTTGTATACCCATCATTCATAACCTGTCGAACGTCAGCAATTCCTGGACCTTGGTCTGAAGCAACAATGGAAATCCCAAATAACGATTTTTCATGAATTCTACTAATTTCAATTCTGCCTGTGCCAGCATATAAATAGATATTACGCGCCAATTCACTGATTGCTGTTGTAATTCGGGCCTGATCGACCGTTCCAAAGCCGATTTCCTTAGCTTCATTCCGGCCAAGCTGGCGGGCAGCAACAATATCCCACTCTGTAAAGATATCTACATAAGACCGGTCTTTCATAATTAGGCCTCCAATTCTGCGCGAAGTCTAGCTAACCCATTTTCAAGGTCGAGCGCTGTCATTACATTCTCTAAGCGAATCCCAAGCTCAATAAGCGTAATGGCAACCCCTGGTTGAATTCCAGTAATGACTACCTTTGCACCCATTAGTCTGGACATACTAATTACATCCCCTAAAACTTTTGCTATAAAAGAGTCTATGAAATCGATCGGCGTCAGGTCAATCACGACACCTCTAGCAGATGTACCATGTATTTTATTTAATAAGTCTTCTTGGAATTGAATGGCTTTTTGGTCATCTAACTCCCACTGAATAGAGACAATTAATATCTCGTCTAATTTTAAAATCGGAATACGCATATTCATTGACTATCTACCTCCACCATTTGACGATTCGTCATCTTAAGTGCTTCCTGCATGCCGCGTCTTAGTGTACTTGTCGTTGTAAAATCAGTGAGTTCTATTCCTAACGTCACAATTGTCTGGGCAATTTCTGGGCGAATTCCGACAAGCATGCATTTTGCACCTACTAAACGTACGGCATCAGCAGCTTGAATTATGTGATGTGCAACCATCGTATCCACAACAGGTACCCCTGTTATATCTAATAGAACGACTTCCGCTCTTTGCTTCACAACACCTTCTAATAAATTCTCCATAATTAGTTTTGCACGTTCTGTATCAATCGTTCCAACAAGTGGCATGACTGAGATTTTATCAAAAACGGGTATCAGTGAAGCTGATAGCTCTTGTAACGCGATTTTTTGCAAGCTCACAGTTCTTTCCCATTCAACAGAATATGCTTCAATAATACTTTCGCGTAAAGGCGTAATCCACCTTACGAATATGTCCATATAAGCTCTTAAGTTGTCTCGTGTAATAACTTCATTTTCTTCTAATACGTCAAACGACACACTAGAGAATTGATCGATTGATTTATTAACAAATTTAATAGACCAACCAAACCGAACAATTTTCCCTGTAAAGTCTGATAATTTCTCTGGATTCACAACGTCATTCTCCAATAGATTAGATGTCATGAGCTCAGCAAATTCCCTACTTGTTTTGTCAACTAAGTGTTCAGGCATAATTTCAAAGTATCGTTCCCCTTTGTCATCTTCCATGCCTCTTTGCCAACGCTTTAAAATTTCGTCCATATGCGCATTAATTGCAACAACCATTTTCTTATTCATAATCGTTCTTGTAGACCTCCTAAGGATATGAACGATAGAAAAACACGCTATCGTCACGTTTTTCTTTTACACAACCTGGATAGACACTCTGTAAGTGTATCTACTCATATTTACCTAATTATGGATTTTGTTAGATTAAAACTTACACGGTTTAATTATAGCGAACATTTGCCAGAAACACACGTTTTTTATCAAACAATTGAAAAAACACCTCAAACGAATCTGAGGTGTTTTTTTATATGTATTGTTAGAACTTGACGAGGCCGAAGCTTACTTCCAAAGCTTCATCAACCTGTTCCATCAAAGTTTCATCTAGGTGTGTGATTTTATCTGTCAGCCTCGACTTATCGATTGTGCGAACTTGTTCGAGCAAGATCACTGAATCTCGCTCGAACTTGTAACGTTCCGCATCAATCTCTACATGTGTCGGTAACTTGGCTTTTTGAATTTGCGCAGTAATTGCCGCAATGATTACTGTTGGGCTAAACCGGTTACCAATGTCGTTTTGGATGACAAGAACTGGTCTTGTGCCTCCTTGTTCAGAACCAACGACTGGTGACAGATCTGCAAAAAAGACGTCTCCACGTTTAATCGCCAAATTTTCATCCTCCGCTAACGAGACGTTCCACCGTATGTTGAGCTTCAAACTCTACATGTAAACACTCCGCTGCAATGGTTAGGTTTATTTGCGACATTTCAACGTAACCCTTCATCATCGCTTCTCTAATTGTGTCGGGTTCGTAATCTGTTTCATATCGTTTTGTCGAAATATATACAAAGCCATCACGCTCATGTTCTTGGTAAACGACCGTATGTTCATTTTCACTCAACATTCGTTTCGGAATTTTAACAATAACTTCTCTCATGCTTTTATGTGTACGCAATCCAGCACCTCCAACAAACCCGCTCACTCTTTTTTTCAACATCTCTATTATAGCACTTTTCGCTATCATTGAGAAGCCATAGTTAGAGTTAGATTGACAAGATTCTACAAGGCGCGTGATTTTTTTGTCGAAAGCACTTCATTATTTTGTTATTTTACATGTATTCTAGGCACACGATTCGAGATGGAGACGACGATTTCATAAGGGATTGTCTCCAAACGAGCAGCCCATTCTTCTACTCTAATTTCCGCTTTTCCTTGCGTACCAATTAAAACTACTTTCTCACCTACAGGTAGTTGCCTTGGTAGTTTAACCATACATTGATCCATGCAAATCTTCCCGACGATTGGAACCCGTTCCCCAGCAATGAGAACCTCTTGCCCTTGAAGATCTCGTCTTAACCCATCTGCGTAGCCAATTGGAATCGTACCAATCCATTCGTCCTCTGGGGTGATATACGTAGCACCATAGCTAATGCTGCTGCCTTTTGGTAGTTTTTTCACATAGGTTAATTCACTTTCCAGGCGAAGTGGTCGCATAAGTTTAAAAGGTAAATTCTTTGCCACATACGCTGATGGTGCAATCCCATACATCCCAATCCCAAAACGGACTGCATCCAATCCCATCTCTGGATACAATAAGGCTGCTGCACTATTCGCCGCATGGACCAGTCGTGGTTTAGTCGGTAATAAGTTAACAAATGCGTTAAATAGATCATATTGTTCCTGGGTCGTTTTCTGACAATCGAGATCTGCACAGGGGAAATGTGTAAAGACCCCGTCTAATAGAATATTGTTAGACTGTGCAATTAAGTCGAGGATTGCTTGTAATGTTTTTTTATCACGCAGGCCCACTCTGCCCATACCACAATCAATTTTCACGTGAATCTTCAACGCGGCCGTAAACTGCGTTTGAATTTCTAACAAATCTTTTAACCACTGATCATCCGCAACGGTCACTGTAATATTGAGTCTTGCTGCAACTTCTGCGAATGAGCATGGCACAGGTGCCATCACAAGAATATCACCCTTAACGCCTTTATCCCGTAACGCGATTGCTTCATCAGGCGTTGCAACAGCTACCATAATCGCCCCTGTTTCAAATGCAGCTTGCGCAGTTTCGACGTCACCATGGCCATAGCCATTTGCCTTCACAACCGCAATAATCGCCGTTTCTTTTTTCAAATAACGCTGTAAAGATCGGATGTTTTCTTTAATGGCTTTCACATTAATATTCGCTTTTGTTGGCCGATAACAGACAGCACGCTCCATAGTCATTCCCTCGTTTTATGGTCTAGTACTCTCTATTATCGTTTTAGACCTTAGCCCACGTCAACTAAATAATTTATTTTAGTTCGTTTGGCGACATAGATAGCGCAACTTCAATCATCTCATCTTGCGTTAACATTTCTGATGCGATGAAAAATGAAATCCCATCACTTTCCCATCGGATTGATTTATCGGTGAGTGCAGCGATCGCGAAACCAAGGTCTACAGGATCTCCTTCTATCGAAACGGGTACTGTACTTTCAGATGGCATTGCCTTTTCCTGAACGATTGTATAAGATTTTCCGTCTCCAAAAGTCATAAATGAACGCGGACCATTTTCGGTTTTCACAGTCTCTTCTTCTAACAATGTAACGCCTTCCCACTCAACTGTCGGATAGTAAATCGTAAATCCAGTTTGATCTTTTTCTTCCGCTTCATCGCCATCTGATTCTTTTTCTGTTTCTTCACTTTCTTCTTCACTTGAATTTTCTTCCGCTTTTTCTTCCTGATTAACTTCCACTGCATAATCTGCTGCTTTTCTTTCTGTACCTAAAGTTACTTTTGTAAATGTAATTCGGATTTGTTCTTCTTTATGCTCATCTAAAATAGAGACATGCTTTGGAAGCAACGTTTTTTTATCGATATGAATTTCTTGAGTCGGCAGAACTTTTTTATGATTGTTTCGTGTGGCCGTTGTAAATACATACGTTTTGTCTTCTTCGGTCATCGTTGCCTCTTTGTCACTCTTAATGTCTTCTGACAATGCACCTATTAAGTAAGCCTGACTGTTCTGTTCTGGCCAGTCACTTTGGAATTTATATGTTTTGCCTAGTGATGGTGCAACAACGAACACGCCATCCTCATTCCGAACAATCATTTGAGCATCTTTACTACCTTCTTGCGTCACATCCACACGATAAAAATCTGGCTTTGTATGCCAAACTTCCACATCATAAACTCTCGGTTTTGCACCTGTTTTAATTTCCATCGTTGCTTGTAGCTCATACCCTTTAGAATCATTCCACTTTCCACTTAATTTCTTCATGACATCTTCTTTTGACTGTGTTCCACATGCTCCGAGGACAACCACAACTACAACTAACAAGAGAATTAATATTCGGCTTCGCAAATTGTTCATCCTTTCTCATTTCAATCGGGTACGACATCTTATGAGGTAGGTTTGCAGTTTATGCTTGCAGGATTACTTGAGCCGCCGCAACATTTTTTGTATGTGTGATTGAAACAAAACCTATAGCGAGTTCGTCCTTAAAGTATAATTCAGGTTTTCCAAGCTTGTCTGGAATTATTTCGATGTCAAGAAAATTACACGCTGCACCAATTCCTGTCCCTTTGGCTTTAGCAAAGGCTTCTTTAGCCGCAAAACGACCTGCTAGAAATTCAACTTGACGGTGATTGATAAGCGAATCATAAATCGTTCGTTCGGCAGCGGTTAATACGCGGGTACGAAACTTTTCTGACCTTGCGTTAAGTTTTTCAATACGATCTAATTCCACAATATCTAAACCAATTCCAGTTATCACGAATACATCTCCTTCCCTTTTTACGTTAAAAATATGTATAATGAACTGACAGATTGAGGTGAGAAAATGTTTACCCGTAGAGAAAGCTTTTCCGAATACATTAGATTTTATCCAGTTATCTCAGTTTTACTTACACTGAATATCGGGATCTATCTATTAACCCTACTACCAGACTTCGGTAACAGAATCATGAATGCCGGGATTGGATTTAACTACTCCATTGCAAACGGGGAGTGGTGGCGATTTTTCACCCCCATGTTCCTACATGCTGGTTTTATGCATATTCTATTTAATATGTTTTGCCTGTTCGTATTTGGGCCAGAACTCGAGAAAATTATTGGTAAAATGCGCTTTACAACTCTTTATTTACTATCTGGGATTTTCGCGAATGTCGCAACTTACTTTTTACACGGATTAGATTATGCACACGTTGGAGCAAGTGGTGCCATCTTCGGATTATTCGGTGCTTATGGAGCCCTTGTCTATTATACGAAGAAAAGCATGCCCGAACTTCGCCAAATGATTTTACCGATTATTCTAATCAGCGTTGTGATGACTTTTATTCAACCAAACATTAACGCGACTGGACATATTGGGGGACTTATCGTTGGATTCTTAATTGGTCTGAGCTATTTCCATCCTAAACGTATTCTGAGTTGGCAAAAATCTCGCAGATCTTAAAATATAAGCAACCCGTGAGGAAGATTGTTTCCATGCGGGTTGCTTTTTTTAAGGTTCGACTTCTTTTTTCTTCGTAGGCTTATACCAATCGAGCAATCGATTTGCTTCTGTTTCCTCCATATGATTCACCTGTGCATAAAAAGCACCCATACCAGATTTCACCGCGACAGAAACTGTGGCCACTTTTTTCCTTCTATGAAAATAGTTTTGTTTGATTTCCATTGACTGAACCCTTTTTCTCATCAAATAAGCCGTTTGAAGACTAATTCCTCTAAAGCGCATCGTTAACTGATTTCCTCCAATTTCATAGGCTGCCGACCTGTGTTGCCATAATCCCAATAGAATAATGATTGGGATAAGCAGCACCGACAATAGACCATAGGGGAAGAAAAAATAAGTTAGGGTACCAACGACTGGAATCATCCAGAAAAAGTCGATTCTGTAAAAGAAACGCCTTCCGCGTAATGGTAGTTTTCGCTTCGGTTCTTCCAAGCATAAGTCTGGAAATAATGCTTTTAACGGCTCATTAATATCCGTTTTTTTAACTATGGGAAATAAGTTAATCTTTGCGCCTTCCCCTAACCCACCACCTGCATTATCAATGACTACTTTCGCATAACCAAAGAGTTGCCGCATAGGATTTTCAACAATACGGACACTTTGGACGCGGTTTAAAGGAACCGTTGCACGCTTCTTCTCTAGGAGGCCTCTCGTAATTACAACGTCTTCCTTATCAATAAACACCGTGAAGTTATAATACGATAAAAAAGTCATCACAACGGATATCCCCCACACAAAGAGAAGTCCTAACAAGACCACGATCCCTATAACTAAAACGCCTAGCTTAACAAAACCTGTCAGCTCTTCATACATCCAATCCAACGGCAATAAATCAGCAAACTGACTGATAAATAGCAATCCTCCCGATAAAATTAGACCAATCCCACCAGAAGTCGTCGCAAGGAGAAGTAAATCTTTCATCGACAACTTAAACACTTGTTGTGCTTCAGGCACTTCTAATTCTTCCGTAGTTTCTTCGATTCCCTCAAGTTCAACGTCTTTAGAAACTTTTCTTTTTTTCGCTTCTGCTAATTCATGCTCAATGCGATTTGCAGCCACTGTTGTAATGGCGGTTAACTCAGCCTCTGATTTTAAAGACGCTGAACCCCCTGCTGTTTCGATGTTCACTTTCACTAATTGAAAAGGACGATGTAATATACTTTCCGTATAATCCAGACTTTGAATTCGGTCAAAAGGAATATATCTTTTCTTTTTGACAAATAAGCCTGACTCGATTCTAAGTTCATTTTCTTCAAACCAATAGACAAAGCGGCGCCAACGAATAATCCCGATGACAAAAAATAAGAGCAGTGTTACACCAAAAATAATGAACGTCAAATAATCTAAATACCATTTCCCCGTATTATTGAACCCATTTGCAAAAATAAGCAATAGGATGGGGACAATCATTTCTTTTATCGTTTTCAAAACGGATAAAATTGCCGTCACCCAATGTAATTTATAACGTTCTGGATTAGACATCATCATCCGCCACCCTCGCAAGTGTAGAAATCCGACTTCGGAGTTCATCTGCCTCTTCTAACACAAGTGCTGGAATTTCATGATTTGTTGCAGCCGTTGAAATTGTGATCCCTGCTAAATTATACTTTCGTAGAATAGGCCCTTGTGACGTATCTACATGTTGAACGCGTACCATCGGAATTAACGTCCGTTTTACAATAAACACGCCATATTGTAATTCTATCTCAGACGCGCGCACTTCATAACGCCATCGCAACCATTTAACTTTAGGATAGAGATATATAAATACGTAACCGTAGGCACTCACAACACAGACTGCCACGATATAGATCCACCAAGGTCCTTCAAATATGTAGGTTAAAATACCAGCTGCGATCGCTAAAAGTAAAAGAAGCGTTGTCTGTATAATGCCATACAATCTCCAGACGCGTAGGCCCTTTTTAGAAATTCGGTTAATCGGTTCTTTTCTCAACTTAAACTGCCTCCTTCCGTCTCTTCTATAGTCTATACGATAAGCTCATATAAATGTTTCGTTAAAAGATAAAAAACCGAGAATACGCATGACGCGATTCTCGGTTAGTATATACGAATGTGTTATTTTTTATCTGATTGGCTACGTGAACGACTTGGTCCACGGTTGCTGCCGCCTTCACGGCGACGTGATCCACCACTACGACTGCCGCCGCCACTACCACCACGACTACCGCCGCCACGGAATGGACGACCACTGCCACGATTTCCACCGCCACGGTTGCCACCACGACCACCGCCACCTCTTGAAGGAAGTGGACGTTCTTCAGTAATTTTAACTGGCGTATCACTTGGCTCACGCGTCAATGTCTTAAGTGCCGCTGCAACTACGTCCATTGCATCAAACTCTTCAAGCATTTCTGCTGCCAATTTTGTATAATCGTTTAATTCATTTTTCTTAACAATTTCCGTTAACTGCTCAAGCGCTAAACGTTGCTGCCCTATAAGTGCCTCATCAGTTGATGGCGGAACTAATGGAGTCATGCGCTGTTTAGTTGTTTCTTCTACGATACGTAAATAACCCATCTCACGCGGCGTCACAAAAGTAATCGCTGTACCATTTTTTCCAGCTCGACCTGTTCGTCCAATACGGTGAACATAGCTTTCTGGATCTTGTGGAATATCAAAGTTGTAAACATGCGTAACGCCTGAAATATCTAATCCACGAGCTGCAACATCAGTCGCAACGAGAATGTCAATTTTACCTTCTTTAAACTGACGAAGCACTGACATACGTTTCGCTTGTGTTAAGTCACCGTGAATCCCTTCTGCAAGGTATCCACGAATTGTTAACGCGTGAGACAACTCGTCTACACGACGCTTTGTCCGACCAAAAATAATCGCAAGTTCTGGTTGGTGTACGTTTAAAATACGAGATAGGATATCGAACTTTTCACGTTCTTGTGCTTTAACGAAGAATTGTTCGATATTCTCAACTGTCATCGCTTTAGACTTAATCTTCACGATTTCAGGCTCTTTCATGAATGTTTCTGCAATTTTACGGATTGGTGCTGGCATTGTTGCAGAGAATAACAATGTCTGACGCTCCGGTGGCACACTTGCCATAATTGCATTGATATCTTCAATGAAGCCCATGTTTAACATTTCGTCAGCTTCATCTAGGACAAGCGTTTGCACTTGGTCAAGTTTAATTGTTTTACGTTTAATGTGGTCCAACAGTCGTCCTGGCGTACCTACGATAATTTGTGGATTGTTGCGTAGTGCACGTATTTGTCTGCCAATTTCCTGTCCACCATAAACAGATAAAACTTTAGCACGTTTATCATTACCAATTCTGTAAATTTCTTCTGATACTTGAATCGCTAATTCACGTGTTGGTGCAATAACCAGCGCTTGAATGGCACGATTCTGTGTGTTTATTTTCTCGATAATTGGCACACCAAATGCAGTTGTCTTACCCGTACCTGTTTGTGCTTGTCCGATGATGTCGCGACCTTCCAAACCAAATTTAATTGTTCCTTCTTGGATTGGTGTTGCCTCTTCAAATCCCATCTTACTTAAAGCACGTTGTGTTGATTCGCTAATATTTAACTCTGAAAATTTCGTCAAAATTTTTCAATCTCCTTTTTATTCATTTGACAATTGGTTACATTTGCAAATGAAAGCGCGGCAAATTCGAGCCTGTCGTGTAAAGGGAACGTTTCCGATATTTTACATCCTCTAGTAGATAAGGTTGGTGTAAATGTATTTTCAAGAGGTGATAGTTGAAAGGGAAAGCCTAGTCCTTGCCGAGCGGTTCGACCGACGAACCTAAGTTCGTAAAAAATGAACAAACCGTTTTATTCAAAAAAAAGTACTCTTCTTTAAAGTGAAGAGTCCCGTGAAATGTATCCAATGCTCATTAAATTATACCATGCGGATTTCACTTCTGCAATTAAAGTGCATAAGTAATCCAGTCATTTTAAATTAATGTCATGTAAAAGGACAACAGCATATATTGTCCAAGTACTTCCCATGAACCGTTTCATACAAAACTAACCGGCCTTTTGCATAAATTCCAGTACTTGTTCAAACCAAACTTCAGCATCATTGCTGTAACAAATGTGGTGCTTTCCAGACGGTGAGGTCACAAGTAACTTCTCTTCTGACCCAAGCATCTCACATAAATGATGTGCCGTTGAAAAAGGAACGATGCCGTCTTTTTCACCTTGAACAATACAGACGGGTGTATCGATTAACCCATAATAAGGTTGCACCATTTTCACGACTTTCAAAAACTCAAACGTTGCCCGAATCGGCGTGTGCGTTAATTTATAATCGAATAGATGATAAAAGGTGTTCGCTGTGTATTTTTTTGTAATGGATTCTGTTAAAATGATGCGAACATCTTCTAGTAAAATACGCGGGCTTATGTATTTAGCCGCAGCGCTCAGTAGGATCAGTTTATCGACTCGATAACGAAGGGATAGGTACATCGCAATAAGGCCACCCATCGAAAATCCGACAACGATGACCCGATCTACTCTATTGCTTAACTTTTTTAAGGCCAATTCTGCTTCCATCATCCAGGATTCTGCAGAAGTATTAGCCAAATTCAGCGTCACCCCATGTCCAGGCAACGTCGGAACTTCTACAGACCAATCCGTATGCTTTTTCACATACGTAATAAACGGCTGCACTTCATACGTTCCGCCAGTAAATCCGTGAATAAATAATACACCTGTTTTCATGCATGTACGTCCTTCTGCCCTACAAGTTCAATCACTCGCTCTAATTTCATTCCTCTTGAACCTTTTATCAAGATCACGGATTCGGCATTCGTTTCTTTTTGTAAGACGTCTCGAATCATTTCATAGTCTAATTCCGTCCAAAGAAGACGTACATCCGTGTCGCGTTTCTTTAAAGCATCGTAGAGCCATTTCATACGAGGACCATAGAGACAGATTCCACTTAACTTCATGGTCACGAGTTGGTCTGCAAGCGCTTCGTGGTACTTTTGTTCTTCGTTGCCTAATTCAAGCATATCCCCAAGAACGACCCACTTTTGGTTTCGAAGCTGCGTCTCCCCGATAAATGTTAATGCAGCACGCATAGAGGTCGGTGCTGCATTGTATGCATCATTAATAAACAACGCTTCATTACTTGCGTAGATTGGTTGCATACGCATGTCTGTCAACGCTGTTGTTTTAAGTGCCTGCTCAATCTGAGCTACCGAAAGATTTGCTTCACGTGCAATTAAAATTGCAGCTAACGTATTTTTCACTTGATGCGCACCGTATACAGGAATCGTAAACGTTCCATCCAAAATTCCGTGTACAGTAAATTCGCTCCCTACATCTGTTGACGTAACATGCCCTAGCGCTAAGTCGTTCTCTTCTCCGTAGCCAAAGGAAGTCATTGAAATTGTCTTTTTAGCGCTCGTTAAATTGCGTAATAACGGTTCATCTCCATCGAAGAAGAATTTCCCGTTTTCCGTTAGTCCGTCAATGATCTCAAACTTTGCTTTTGCAATGCCCGCGCGCGAACCAAGGTCTTGCATATGCGCTTCCCCGATATTTGTAATGATCGCGTAATCTGGTTTCGCTAAATTCGACAGGAATGAGATCTCACCGAAGTCACTCATCCCCATTTCAAGGACCGCAAATTCAGTGTCTGCATCCAGTGATAAGATCGTTAGGGGGAGACCCAGTTCGTTGTTAAAGTTCCCTTCCGTCTTTTTCACATTGTAATAAGGTGATAACACACTTGCGACTAAATCCTTTGTAGATGTTTTGCCATTAGATCCAGTGATGCCAATGACTTTACATGTTAATTGTTGACGATAAACACGGGCCAGTTCTTGTAGTGCATGTTCCGCATCCTCAACAAAAATCAAAGGGATGTTCTTTGGTGGATTTGGTTCATCCTTTAGCCAAAGCGAAGCAACTGCTCCTTTCGCAATTGCCCCTTCGACGTATTGGTGACCATTTACTTGCTCACCGCGAAACGGGATGAATAAATCCCCATTTCTCACAGTACGAGAATCAATAGAAGCCCCGTTTACCATTACTTTTTCTACATGCTGACCGTCGGCTTGTAACCACGTCGCGATTGTTGACAACTGTTCATTCACTTCAAATTACCTCAATCCATCGTATATTGTATTTTTTCTTTTTCTTTATGACGCGCTAACGCAAGCTCGATTAGCTCATCTATTAATGCTGGATACGTAACACCCGTTTTTTGCCAAAGAAGTGGGAACATACTTACTGGTGTGAATCCAGGCATTGTATTCACTTCATTAATTAATACGTCATTTTCTTCCGTCACAAAGAAATCAGCACGAACCAATCCAGCGCAATCAAGAACTTTATAGGCACGGATAGCCATATCTTCCATTTCTGCAGCCACTTCCGGTGTTACGACTGCTGGGATAATTAACTCTGTGTTGCCATCTGTATATTTCGCTTCATAGTCATAAAAGTCCGTGACAGGTTTAATTTCTCCTGGAACTGAACATTTTGCTTCATCATTTCCTTTAACTCCGAGCTCAACTTCACGAGCGACAACACCTTGTTCGACAATAATCCTTCTATCAAATTTCTGTGCCAAATCGACGGCTTCTATCAAACTAGTTCGGTCTGTCGCTTTCGTAATCCCTACACTCGAACCCAAATTGGCAGGTTTAACGAACATCGGATAGCCTAATTCAGTTTCCATTTTCTCAATAAGTTCAGTCTTTGTTTGTTTCCAAGCATTTCGGATAAAGTAGACATAAGGAACTTGCTTTAAGCCTACTTGTTCAAATAGCTGTTTCATCGATACTTTATCCATCCCTGCAGATGAAGCAAGAACACCATTCCCAACGTAAGGAATATTCATCACTTCAAAGAAACCTTGAACTGTTCCATCTTCACCGTTCGTACCGTGAAGCAGGGGGAAGATCACATCTGGTAAACCGCCTGCCCCGTTCAAAAAGTCATGAATAGAATCTGGCTTACTTTCCCCGTTCCCTTTCAGCCTCAGCGCCTCAATTGTTTCGACAGGTGATTCAAGTGGTTGCCCTTTTCGCCACTCGCCGTCATACGTAATATAGACTGGAATTACTTCATAACGATTGAAGTCTACCGCCTGAATAACTGCACGTGCAGTCGACAAAGAAACCTCGTGTTCCGCAGATTTACCACCATATACTAACCCTAACTTTTTTTTCATCTATAATTTCCCCTCGCATTTAAATTTTCTTTTATACCCTTTAGTTTACCATGTACAGAACAGTTACATGAATAATATCTACAAAATAAAACTTACTGCTTATATTCTGCAGCAACTTTTCGGCAGACAAAGACGTCTGTTTTACTGTATACTGTATAAAACTGTACATTAAATTAAAGGTGATTAAAATATAATGAAACTATCAAACAAACCATCAGAGCGTTTCGATTGGACGCTCGCTTTTATATTACTACTTTTTTGCATTGTTAGCTTAGTCGCCATTGCTTCTGCGCAAACTTCTAGTCGATATGGTATTAACTATGTTCCGAAACAGATCCTATGGTACGGAATCGGGACCTTTATCATTGCTGCGACAATGTACTTTGAGCCAGAGCAATACAAAAAGGTCTCTTGGTATTTATACGGCTTCGGCGTATTTTTACTTATTTTCCTTTACTTTGCCACCTCTGGTGTGGGACAAATCGGAGAATCTAAAGCGAATGTAAAGAGATGGCTTAATTTACCTGTAATTGGGCAAATTCAACCATCGGAATTCATCAAAACTTTTTTCATTCTTGGAATGGCTAAATTAGTCAGTTCACATCACGAAAAATTTGAAAATAAAACGTTAAAAACTGATTTTGCGCTACTTGGCAAGATTATGCTAACCCTTATCGTACCGTTAGCCTTTATAGCTGAACAACCAGACCTCGGAACAGCGATTGTGTTTATTGCAATTACTGCAGCAGTCATTCTTGTGGCAGGAATCTCTTGGAAGATTATCCTCCCTGTTTTTGTGAGTGGCGCTGCTTTGGCTACAACACTTCTTTGGGCTGCAATTTATGCACAGGATTTCATGCAAAACAAATTAGGTTTTGACCTTTACCAATTTAAAAGGATTTACTCGTGGTTAGATCCTTACTCTTATAAATCCGCTGAAGGGATGCACCTTATTCAGTCAATTACAGCCATTGGTTCAGGTGGGATTTTCGGCAAAGGTTTCCAAGGACGAGAAATGTACGTACCAGAAAATCATACGGACTTTATCTTCAGTGTGATTGGCGAAGAGTATGGGTTTATCGGTTCTTGCATCGTCATCAGTTTATTTTTCTTTTTAATTTATCATTTAACAAAAATCGCACTCGGTTTGAAGGATCCCTTTAGTATGTATGTCGCAACGGGAATCATCGCAATGATTACGTTCCACGTATTTGAAAATATTGGGATGACCATCCAACTGTTGCCGATTACAGGAATTCCGCTTCCATTCATCAGTTACGGCGGTAGCTCTTTAATGAGTAATATGCTCGCAATTGGGCTCATCTTTAGTATGAAGTTCCACCAACGCACGTATATGTTCGATAGTGACAACGACTAAAAAAAGAGCTTCGACAGATAAACCTTCTGTCGAAGCTCTTTTTATTAGTTTGACTGAATTTGCGGGTCTTGTGTAGGCGGTGCAAGGACTTTCAACATTTCAAGACGAGATTTCGTCATGCTAGCTGAAACACCTAATTTCGCCAAATTGGAGATGATTTTTTTCATGTTCATTTCTTTAGCCATCTTTCCACCTCGACCTTTCTGTTCTAATTATTCTTGACGTTTTGGATTGCATAAAGTTTCTTTAAAAAGTCGTTCAACTTGAAGCTCTATAACTTAGTATACCACGTTTGACAAGTTTTAAATCTTTCATTTATGTTACAAATGATTTTTTTTGCTTTTTATTGGGTAATTATACAAAGAAGCACTTCCCTAATCACATGATTGAAGCACCATAAAAAACTTTTTAAGAAATAGCCTTATCCATTGTGAGAATTTAGGTTACAGCGTAAAATCGATGTAGCACTTCTTTTTTTAGAAAGTAGGTTATTTGATGAAAAAATCGATCCTCATCTTAATGTCTGTACAATTCTTTATTTACTTAGGTTTTGGATTAATAATTCCCATTCTTCCAGAAGTAATTGTGCAGCAAGGCTTATCTGAAATACATGTCGGCGGACTTTTAACCGTTTATGCACTGGCCTCTTTCTTCACAGCTCCTTTATGGGGTGCGTTATCAGATCGGACAGGCCGAAAAAAACTCATTATTATCGGCTTAATAGGCTTTAGTTTAAGCTTCTTTGTCTTCGCAATCTTCATTGAAAATATCGTATTGCTTTATGTGTCAAGAATCATTGGTGGGATTTTCTCGGGTACGCTCTATACAGCCGTGACGGGCTTTGTCGGTGATATGACCACTGAGGAAAATAGAAATCGGTACATGGGCCTTCTTGGGATGTCTATCGGGCTCGGTTTTATCTTTGGTCCCGCGCTTGGTGGCGTTCTTGGCAACATTAGTTTGCAAGCACCCTTTTACGGTTCTGGGATTTTAATTTTACTATTGTTAGTATACGCAAGTATCGTGTTAAAAGAGCCAGAACGTGTGGGAGAAGCAACTAAAAGACAGCTCCTACCAAAGGGCGGCGCTACGTTTTGGCAATACCGCATCCGGAATCTTTTTCTACTGTCCTTTATGGTGACTTTGATCCTTTCAGGTGTTGAATCCACATTCCAGTTATTCCAAATTACGACGATTAACATTACACCATTACAAGTTGGTTATCTGTTCATCGCTAGTGGATTGGTGGATGCGGCCATTCAAGGGGGTGTGGTCCGTAGAATTAAGGACGGCTCCGAGACCAAGTGGATTTACGGTGCGCAAATTGTCACGGCCATTGGTTTGCTGCTCATTCCATTTACGACAAGCCTTCTGTGGGCAGGGTTTGCGCTTAGCGTATTCACCGCAGGCAATGCATTGGCGCGCACTGCACTCGTTTCATTAACGTCCAAAGAATCAGGCGGTAAATACGGAACCGCAGCTGGCATGACTTATTCAATGGATAATTTAGGCCGTATCATTGGCCCCCTTTTGTTTACAGGATTATTCACAGGGATCGGTGGCAAGCTGTATTACATTTCTGCCATCCTTGCCATCCTTTCCATTGTCTTTATTTACTTGTACAGAGCATCAAAGAAAACATTGAGAACAACTGCTGCTTAATCTAACTGAATTCAGCAGAAATCTCCCACTTCTATAACTGGCGAGATGAATGCAGGTTTTTCACTTTCAGCGGGGGGGCAAAACCCGGCTGAATTAAGTTAAGCCTCCGGCGGATGTCACGATTTTTCAGGGGGTCTTTTCAAGCAAGCTTGAAAAAATCCGGACGCAATTACACCGAGGCGTAATTGATTAAAAAAAATACCCACATCACTTTCACGACGTGGGTAAAACGGTCAATTGTCTGCCAATTGGCCGTTTTTTCTAATTAACGAAATCTGTCCAGCATGCATACCTGTGTGGTACATCAAACGGCCTACAGCTTCAAGCGGCGTAGACGGCCCCATTCGGGATTCTACAACAACTTGCCATTGATCTTCTGGCAATGCTTCCATCGCCACCATCAAATTTTCATTAGAGGCTGACAATTGTTCAATCAGTTGTGCATGGCTTGCTTCTTCCGCCATGCCAATTTCTACAGGGATTTTTTTATCAAAAAACCACTCCGCAAACATATATTCAACTTCCGCCGTGTGGTGCAACAAAGAACGAACAGACGACGTTCCTATTTGCAGATCAATGTCTTGTGCTGGGATTTCTTCAGCAGTCTTTTGAAATCGATCGCGCAGTGCAGTCCAGATTGGGTTTACGTTAGCATAAGTCATTGGTATCCTCCTCTATTTATACATTTGCCTTGTTCTTCTTATCTACAACAACATGTGTAAAGACTTCTGCATCGATATCGAGGTCAAACGCCATCCCAAACCCAACAACATAACGTCCGTGTAGCGGCGTTAATTCAAATAATGAAAAGTCTAATCCACGAAGCAAGTCCATCATTGTTGAACCGTGCGCTTCATTAAGCAAAGCAAAAATATCATCATGTCCCTCATTGCCGATATTCTCAGCTGTGCAACGCCATCGTGCACGTTCTGTTGCAAATTTATTTTTCGTGGCGGACTCATCTGCAACAATAAGTGCATCAACATACGCACTGTTTTCCATGAAATGAAAATGCTCCGCAACCTCACTAATGTAAATATAAAGTTTACCGTCTTTTTTTACAAAAGGTGCACAACTAGTGAAAGGCTTCCCTTCGTTATCTAGTAAATTTAAAATGAGGTTTTGACGACTTTCTACAAACTGTAAATACTTTTCTCTATTCTTTTCTAAATCGATTGTTTTTTTCATGAATGATTCCTCCATTTTTTAAAGTTACCTTGCTGTCGATAATAGGTGAATACGCGGTTTCTTTTCAGCTTTGTGATAACGTACTTCTGCATTCATGCAGTATACTTGTCGGATCATATCTTGTGTCATCACTTGCTCTGGGCTACCGCACATCGCTTTCTGCCCTGCTTGCACAACCCCAATTTTGTCGCTGTATAACGCAGCCTGATTAAGGTCATGAAGCACCATCACGACCGTCATACCCATCTCCTCGTTAAGTTCCCTTACAAGCTCCAGCACTTCATGTTGATGGGAGATATCTAAGTAAGTCGTCGGCTCATCCAGTAGCAACACTTTTGGGCGTTGTGCCAAGGCCATCGCAATCCATGCCCGCTGCGATTCACCACCCGATAAGGATGACACGGTACGGTCTTGGTAATCCGTTAGGTGGGTTCTCTCAAGTGCCCAATGAATAATCTCCATATCGTCGTGATTAAGTTTTTCATACCAGCGTTTATGTGGATAGCGACCATAAGACACAAGATCGATCACCGTCATATCATTTGGTGCTTCGTTTTTCTGACTTAACATACACATTTTGCGCGCCACTTGTTTTGGGCTCATCGATTTTAAATTCACTTCGTTAAATTTCACTGTTCCCTTATGGTAAGGAATTCGTCTTGAAATTGCTTTAAGTAAAGTCGACTTACCTGAACCGTTTGGGCCGATAATGGAAACGATTTCCCCCTCATCAACATCAAACGAGAAATTACGAATCACATTTGTTTGTTCATAGCGAATGGATACACCGTCAACTGCAAACATATTAGAATGTCCCCTTTCTCATCAGATATAAAAAGTAAGGTGCACCGATCACCGCCATAATAATACCTGCGGGAATTTCTAACGGTGCAAATATCGTTCGTCCACCTGTATCTGCAACAAGGAGGACAAGCGCACCTAACGCCATACTCATTGGCAATAAATACTTATAATTGGAACCGACAAGTAAGCGTGCCATATGCGGAACAACAAGTCCCACAAAACCAATCATTCCGATTGCCGCCACCGATACCGCTGCCAAAAACACAGCGAGCAATGACAATACGATTCGAATTCGATTGACATTCTCTCCTAAGTTTGCAGCAACCTGGTCACCCATCCGAATAATATTGGCCTTACGAACAGCAAATATGGATAAAATCCAGCCCACAATCGCATAAGGCAACACCATAAACAAAGCGTTATTGCCTTTCGCCGCCAAACTACCGTTCATCCATTGCACTGCGGCAGGAAGTCGATCGCTATAAATAATCGATAAATACCCAACAACTCCGCCGCATAAAGCGTTTACCGCAACACCCGATAAAATAATCGTAATCGGGGAGATCCCGTTTCGCCTCCAGGCTAACGAGTACACAAGCGTCGCAGCAATCAGTCCACCGACAAAAGCCGCAATCGGAATGAATTGTGTATATTCCGGTGCAACGAGCATAATCACGAGTACGCAAACGGCAGCCCCACTCGTCACACCCGTTAACCCTGGATCTGCTAACGGATTCCCCATAACGGCTTGTAAGAGCGCACCAGAAATTGCAATATTAGCGCCAATCACCATCGCCAATACAACACGCGGCAAGCGAATATCAAATATAATGGTGTCATTGACTGTCGTAGATGATGAGCCAAACATCGTTTGGAATATCTCAGGAATGGGTACAGTCACACTCCCTAATCCAATCGCAATCACTGCTACAATGAGCGACAACAGAAAGGTTACGAGGACAATCGTCCGACTACGAGATTTTTTAATCACCTACAAGCTCCTCTTTTATTCATAGAAATAAGTTGAGATTTGCGTCAATGCATCCTCTACGTTAAGAATCGATGTCACGCCAAATACGTCATAATCTAGAATTTCAATTTTATCGTTTTTATAAGCGGACAGTTTTGTCCATGTATCATTGCTTTCAACTTCTTTTTTGAACATATCTTCTGAGGCACCGTGATCTCCAGATGCGAGGACTAAAATCACATCTGGATCCGCTACTACAATATCTTCCATATTCGCAGGGGCAAATGTTTCTTTTACGTCAAGGACAGATGTTGCTATATTATCTGCACCTAGCTTCTTCACAAGACTCCCTAGGTAAGTACGTTCACTCATGACCATGAAAGAATCTGAAGTTCCAATCATCAGTAATACACTTGGCATCTCTTTTCCTTTTGCTTGTTCAATCAATTCATTTTCTTTTTCTAAAATAGATGCTAGTTTTTCATCCATTTCCTCTTTTTTATTAAAATAAGTCCCTAACACTTTAAAACTTAGTTTTAAGTGATCAAATGATTCTGTAGGTAAATAAGTAGGCGCTAATTTAAAATCAGCCAATACTTCTTCTAAAGTACTGCGTAAAGTTTCTGCACCTAAAATTAGGTCTGGTTCTAAGTTTGCGACGACTTCAAGGTCTGGTTGCATCGGAGAACCAATTCTTTCAACTGCATCAAACTCAGCAGGAATCGGATTGGTAGAAGTCGGAACGCCCACCGGCATCACGTCAAGTAAATGGAGCATCTCAGTTAACGGAACTGAGGTCGTTATAATACGCTCTGGTGTTTCTTCAGGAAACGCTGCAAGCGCTTTATCAAAAGCGGCTTGATCGATGCCATCATTTTCGAGACTATATGTGCCCTCTTCCGCTACATCCACTTCTGCTACATCCTCTTTCACGATGTCCTTTTCGTTATCATCCTTCTTTGCATCAGCAGAACATGCAGTCATTACGGCTAATGCGCCAATTAATAAAGCCAAATATAGTCTTTTCAATCTCTATCCCTCCACTTACTTTTTAATTGAGAATGATTTTCAGTCTCAGTGTTCTATGTAATGATAACGGTTCTCATTCTCAATTGTCAATTACTTTTTAAAAAATGTGACTAGGACAAAAACCAACCCACGTGAAGACAAGTAACAAGATCCTTGGTTTCACACGGTTTCATTTGTGTTATCAGCGGTTTTCAAGTCGTGATCGGCACTTTTTCGAAGGTTATCAGCACTTTTCGCATACTTATCGGCGAAACGAAGCCTATAACCTAGCTGGTTGCGTTTTCTCTTGAACTTTTGATTCTTTTCAAGAAGCGCGAGATGCAAAAACCGCGTGAAGCCAAGTACAAGAACCTTGGTTTCACGCGGTTTCACATTGATTACTTCGTTATTTCCCCTTTTGTCCCAACCTCATTTTAAAGTTAAGAATTCTTAAGCCTCTACTGTTTGTTCTGTTACGTCGTCATTATACATTGCTACATCTAATTCGCCAGACAAGCGAGCCGTAGTCACACCGGCAGTCATTGAGCCACTCACATTGACCGCTGTTCTGCCCATGTCTATCAATGGTTCCACAGAGATTAAAAGACCCGCTAGTGCAATGGGTAAATTCAATGCAGAAAGCACGAGAATCGCAGCAAATGTTGCGCCTCCACCAACACCCGCAACCCCAAAGGAACTAATCGCAACAATTACAACGAGCGTTAAAATGAACTGCGCATCAATAGGCTGACCCACTGATGGCGCAATCATTACCGCAAGCATTGCAGGATAAATACCTGCACAACCATTTTGTCCAATGGATAACCCAAAGGAACCCGCAAAGTTCGCAATCCCATCTGGCACACCTAATCGGTTTGTTTGGGTGTTTATATTAAGCGGCAAAGTACCTGCACTCGATCTTGATGTAAAAGCAAAAAGTAATGCGTCTCCAGCTTTTTTCACATAAGTCACCGGATTTAGACCTGAGATCGTTAAGATGATTAAATGAATCCCAAACATTACAGCAAGCGCAATGTATGAAGCGAGCACAAACTTCCCTAAACTATAAATGGCCCCAAAATCGGACGTTGCCACCGTACGTGCAATAATTGCTAAAATCCCATACGGCGTTAAACGTAGGACAATTCTAACAATGCCCATGATTAAGGAATAGATTGCATCAATTCCTTTTTTTACAGTTGCTGCATTTTCGGGTTCACGTCGCGAGATTGCTACATAGGCAAAGCCTAAAAATGCGGCAAAAATGACGACACCAATCGTCGATGTAGGCCGTGCCCCTGTAAAGTCCAAAAATGGATTCGCAGGAAGTAATTCTAGCAACTGATCTGGTAAGGCGCGATCTGCAACTGCCGCAGAGCTTTCCTCAATGGAAAGACCCCTCGTTAGCTCTGCTTCTCCTTGAACAATCGTAGAGGCATCAAGTCCAAATAACAACGTTACAGAAATACCAATCACAGCAGCAATCGCCGTCGTCCCGATTAATATCCCTAAAATCGATCCTGCCATTTTACCAAAGTTCTTGCCGATCGTTACTTTCGTAAAAGCAGCTAGTATTGAAATGAACACAAGTGGCATGACGATCATCTGTAATAGTTTCACATAACCAATTCCTATGAGATTGAACCAAGGCATCGATGCTGCTAGCACAGCTGAATCTGCTCCATAAGAAAAATGTAAAACCAAACCCAAAATAATACCAAGCCCTAATCCTGTAAACACTCTTTTAGAAAAAGAAACGCCTTTTCTATGCATGGCATAGAGTAAACCAACGAGCAAAAGTAAGCCTGCAATATTCAATAACAAAAAGAAAGTATCCAAACAAGTTCCCCCTCATATGATAATTAGATTAAATATACTTTAACACAGTAAAACCTATCAGTAAAGTAGGTATTCAGTTTTATAGAAAAAAAGAATAGAATTTAGTACTTTCCTTCATCTTCCATACGATAATCCGCTATACTGTAGAGTAAGCAACGATTACTTCTAGGAGGCGCATATGACAAGCTTAATTAGCGTAATTGCTACAATTACACTTATTTTAAACATTTTCCTCGCAATTGCATTAATCTTTCTCGAACGACGAGATGCAACGTCTACATGGGCTTGGCTTATGGTTTTATTCTTTATTCCTGTCTTCGGATTTATTATTTATTTACTATTGGGGAGAAAGTTAAGAAAGAGACATCTCTTTCGTTGGGAAAGAAAAGCAAAAATCGGGATTGACCAACTAATCGATTATCAAATGACGGCCATCGAAGAAAACACACTTGAATACCGATTAGCGGAAACTGAAAAACATAAGGACATGATTTATTTACACTTACGAAATAATCAGGCGGTCTTAACGCAAGACAATAACCTAGAAATTTTCAACGACGGACATGCAAAATTCGAGTCACTTATTAAAGACTTGGAAATGGCAAAAGAACATATTCATTTCCAATATTATATTTTCAAACTCGATAATCTTGGTACGCGGATACTTGATATACTCATTAGAAAAGCAAAACAAGGGGTTCAAGTTCGCGTGCTTTACGATGACATGGGTTCCAGAGGTCTTTACAAACGACAGTTTCGTGAGCTTATCAAACACGGTGGACAGGTCGAGGCTTTCTTTCCTTCGGTTCTGCCGCTCATTAACCCACGACTAAATTATCGTAATCACCGAAAGATTGTCGTTGTGGATGGTCGTATTGGTTATATTGGTGGATTTAACGTCGGGGATGAATATTTAGGACTGAAGAAAAGATTTGGTTATTGGCGTGATACACATCTACGGATTGAAGGAAGTGCAGTTCATCCGATCCAATCCAGGTTTATACTAGATTGGAACCAAGCTTCTGGAAATATGGATATCGAATACTCAGAGAAGTTTTTCCCAATTATTCCACGCAAGGGAAATGTCAGTGTACAAATTGTTTCTAGTGGACCAGATGCTGAATGGGAACAAATTAAAGATGGTTATTTAAAAATGATTTTCACTGCCAAAAAGTATATTTACATTCAAACACCTTACTTTATTCCTGACATTAGCTTTTTAGATGCTTTGCGCATTGCTTGTTTGTCAGGCGTTGATGTCAGAATTATGATTCCCAACAAACCTGACCACATCTTTGTTTACTGGGCAACTTATGCAAACGTTGGTTCATTACTTAAGGCGGGCGCTAAAATTTTTATTTATGAAAACGGCTTCCTTCATACGAAACAAATCGTTATCGATGACGAGGTTTCTACAGTCGGAACTGCCAATATCGATGTGCGTAGCTTTAAGTTAAATTTTGAAGTGAATGCATTTATCTATGACCAAGATACATCTCACAAACTCGCGGAACTTTTCGAACAAGATATTTTACTATCATCAGAATTAACGCGTGAGATGTATGAGAATCGCTCGACAGTTATTAAATTAAAAGAGTCGATCGCCAATCTTATTTCTCCTATTTTATAATATTCTTTCTATATCAAAAAGGACACTCTACGATTGAGTGTCCTTTTGGCGTTATTTCACACCTAAATATTCTTCTAGTGTACTTTTGTCCTTATATATTTCGGTGGCAATTTCTTGCCCAACATACCGAAAATGCCAGGACTCATACATATAACCTGTAATCGGTTCTTTACCATCAGGATAACGCATAATAAATCCATACTTGTGTGCATTTTCAGCGATCCATCGACCTGCATCTGTTTCGCCAAATCTTGAGGTTGCCCAGTCTTCTTGCTTATCTACTTCCCCGATGTCAAAGGCTAAGCCCGTCTGATGTTCAGAATAGCCAGGACGTGCACTGTAACGGTCCGCTTCCTCAATCCCGTCTCGTTCCACATAACGTTGATATAAGTCTGTTTGATATTCAAATGAACGATATGTACTAAAGGCTGTTAAACGAAAGTCGTCCAACAATGCTGCTGCCGCCATTTTATCAAAAGCAACGCGCGCATCTTTACTTTCTCCTGGCGCGAAAGTACTTGGGAGTGGATACTTTTTACTCGCAATGAGCATTCCTTTTATATACGTTGGTTCTGTAGGTAATTCTTGTCCTTCCACATAGCTTACAAAATCTTCTGTTGTCTCTGGCTTTATCGGCTTCGATTCAGGCGCAGATTCTGGCATTGGCTTAGGTTCAACAATTTCTTCGTGAGGAGTAGGGATTTCTTCAATAGGCGCTAAGGACTGATCTTCATCGTCCGCCGTTAACCCCATTGCGTTTTGGATTTGCTGATAACTTTGCTTGATATTCCATTCATTCATACCAATCCATACGACTGAAACGACCAATAGTAAACCCAAAATAACGGTGAGACTAACATATACAATCTTTCTCTTTTTCTTTTTCTTTTTGGCAGATTGAAAACCATAACGTTTATTTTTTTTCATTTTGCAGCCTTCCTTTTCCCAGCATCTTCTTATTTTATCACTATTTTTCTTTCTAGTCGCTTTATCGCTTTGATAAAAGGAATGAGTTCAATCATTAACCCCTTTAGTCAAGTCATGATTAATAGAAATAATAAGACAATAAAAGCGAGTATACAGAAAAGAGATACGACGAACATGATTTTAGCTTCTCTCATCATCCCTCGCTCACGAAAAGCAACTGCGCGGAGACCATTCGTAAAAATAAATACACCAATGACGGAAAGCATAACAAAATTGAAATTACTTTGCATCACCGAATAAGCGGCGGCAACAATTCCAATCGCAATCCCTATACCCAAAAACCATTTAACATTCACTTTTATAACCTCCAAAAAAAGACCGAAGAAAATTCTTCGGTCTTCGTCAATCTACTATTTCTTCTTTGGATTTGAACCTTTATTCTTGTTGTTCTGTGTATTTGATTCAACGATTTCCGACTTAGAATTCTTCTTACCTTTATCCGTCGTCTCGTTTTTTGCTGGTGTTTCTATTGGTGCTGCTACTGGTTCCACTTCCTTAAAATACAATTTGCGTCCTAAATAAGTTTGGAATACGAGTAGTGCACCCCCAACAGCCCAATAAAGTGGTAAAGCAGCTACCGCTTTAAATGATATGAACATAATCATAACAGGTGACAAATAAATGAACATTTTCATTTGTTGCTTTTGTTGGTCTGGCATTGTCCACAATGAAACGCGCGCTTGAATGAAATAAACACCACCCGCAATTAACATCATGATCATATCCGGTTGACCCAGTTCAAACCAAAGGAACTTTGTTGCCTTTACTTCTGGTGAATAAAGAATTGCAAAATATAACCCCATAATAATTGGCATTTGCAGAACAAGTGGTAGACAACCCATATTTAACGGATTAACCCCATGCTTTGTATATAAGCCCATCATTTCTTGCTGAAGCTTCATTTGTTCTTCTTTGTCGTCTGTTTCTTTTGCAGCCTTAATTCGCTTCTGGACGTCTTCCATTTCTGGACGAAGTGCGTCCATCTTCACTTTCATATCTTGTTGCGTCTTATAGTTTTTAAGCATCAAAGGCATTAAAATAAGTCTAATGAGTACAGTAATGACAATGATTGCCCATCCATAACTACCGCCAAATTGACCACTAAAGAAATTCAGTAGCCATTCCATTGGTCTAACGAGAAAATCGTAAAATTTTCCTTCTTGGTTCTCGACACCAGCACAACCACTTAAGAATATAGCTGCTGTCATTAATATCGTTACTAAGCTTAATCTCTTCTTCATAGATTCACCTTCACTATTTCAAACTACTGCAAAGTATACAACAAAAGGACTTGGTTTTACAATTATTCTCTGCAATTATTCAATTTTTTCTTTAGAAAATGTAAATTTAAAATAATTATCGCCTACTTGGTTACGAAAACGTCTCGGTGTTTCTCCCGTATATTTCTTAAAAACACGGGTATAATAGCTTTGATTGCAAAAGTTAAAGTGCTGTGAAATATCCGTAATCTTATTTGATGTAAACCGCAAAAAGTATTGTGATTCTTCTACTTTTTTCATATTGATATACTCAACGAGTGTAATCCCAGCATACTCACGAAAGATTCGTGACAAATGACTTGTACTGATTTCAAAAGTATGTGCTAATCCCTCTACAGACATCGGTGATTCTATTTCATCGTCAATGTATGCGACTACTTTGTTTACGGTATGATGCATAAGAGTGGGCTTCTGTTTTTCTTGGTTTATGTATAAAAATAATTCAATGAGCTCATCTGCGACATTGTTCGCATCGATTATACTTAACTTTTCTTCAATCACGCTCAAACAAATCGAATTAAATCCAAACGCTGTCTCTGCTGGAAACTGCTGACGTACCATATGTCTGGAAATTAGGCCAGAAAGTGTAATGAGATAAAACTTAAGCTGGTTCTCTTCATTTTGAATAGAATAGTTCGTGACAGATTGAATAACTTCTCTAATCGATTGCTGCGCTTTGCTTTTTTCAAAACCATATAATTCGGCTAAGAAAGTCGCTTCTTTTTTATAGAAGTCCACAAAATCGACAGACTTATCGATTGGCATAAAAAGTTTATTGCTGCTTAATTCAACTTGCTCCATTCCGTTCACCTCTTACCATTAAGTTTGTCGAAATTCAAACTTCCGAGAGATAAAAACAGTTGAAGTTTGAACTCGCTTCAGCCAAAGCCGAAGCGAGCGTCTACCTATTGTGAGTCAATCAAACTCCACAGCAGCTTAAGCCCACTACACGTATAGATCGTGTCGGAATAAGATATTACTATGAAACGAGTTAGACTACTTCTCTAGTTCTGAATCAGCATCTTTTTTCTTATACAAACCATCTGAATCATTCTTCTCATCTTCTTGCACTTCTTGGTTATAATAATGAACGCTTGTCTGTGCACCCTCACTTACCATTTGATTGTCTTCTGCATCATAAGGATCTGGATGACCTGCTTTAGATTCCGGGTTACGTTGAACCTTCTGTGACTCGATAAAAGAATCTACTTTCGTCTTCATATTATTGAAGGCAACTTGAGCTTTATCCCTATTCTCTTTTTTACTAAAATAAGCGTATGCACCTGCAGCCATTGTTGCGAGTAAAAGTGTATTTTTTTTACGAGCCATTCAAATCATTCCTTTTCATTTATAGTGTATTCTTCAAACCAAAATCTGAGTTAATTTCATAATGACCTTACTCTGCTACAACGACTCAATTTATCGTTCGTGAATCGTTCAAAACGACCCTATGTTGTGACGAAGTAGTGATATAAGCTGTTTATGAAATTAATTGAACTACCTACAGTATACCCCTTAGGGACAATTAAAAACGCTTATTTATAGTATTTCGATAAATCATATCTACGTGGGGGATAAAATCTTCTACATACGGAAGTGAAGTGGTTTCAAAACCGTGACGGCTATAAAATCCCTCGAGATGTTGTTGGGCTTGCAATTTAACTTCTTTTGGCGCCCACTCTTTTAGGATATACGATAATGCATTTTCCATCAATCTATCAGCTAATCCCGATCCCCTTAAATCTTTTCTTACAATGACACGGCCAATTGAAGGCTCCGTATATTTAACACCTGCGGGCAAGAGACGCGCATATGCCGCAATTCCTTTTCTGTCTCGACATGAAATATGCATAGAAGCATGATCGTGACCGTCAACTTCTTGGTAAGCACATTTTTGTTCAACAACAAATACATTGACGCGGAGTTGTAAAATTTCATAAACATTTGACCCACTTAACGTCTCAAAACTTTTATAAGACCATTCCATGACTTCCGCCCCTTTTTCAATCTATATTTAGCAATAGTAGTTTTCACATTGTTTATTTGTTATGATGACAAAAAGTATTATTGAGGTGACCGTGGAATGATTCGACCAATGACAGCTAAAGATATCCCATACGTACAACAAATCGCACATGAAACTTGGGGAAAAACATACAATGGCATAATACCGACCGAACAGCAACAACGCTTTCTCGATAGCGCTTATTCCGATATGATGCTTATGAAACGTATGGAAAAAAGCCACATGCTGCTTGTAGAAAACGAAAGACAGCCAATTGGTTTTGCAAACTTTACATGGATTGACGAAGATGGAGATAGCGAATTGACTGCCATGTACATTTTGCCCGATTACCAACGGCTCGGTTACGGGAATTTGTTATTTGAAGCTGTTCTCGATCAGTTAACACGCGGCAAAGAGCTATCTATTTATGTAGACAATCAAAATTTAATCGGTCGACAATTTTATGAAAAAAAAGGTTGCCAACTTAAAGATGTATTTGATGAGAATTTTGAAAACTTCCCTGTGACAACTGCTCACTATATATATTCTTTACCAGCAACACAATGAACAAGAACAAAGCCGCTAGCCTAATTAAAATAGGCTAGCGGAGTTTAATTAGAGGGGACGCATTGAGTCTTCATAATTATTTTCTGTGTATGAATCATTTAAATCGTTATAGGGTGGTTTTCTTGTAAAGCAAAGAATCGCTGCCGCATACAACAAAATTGCCATCAAAGAAATCGCGAAAGCAAATAATCCGCCAATAATGAACATGATTCCAGCGAGTTTCGGATTTTTATTGTTCCACATATAAACCATCCCGATAATCGTCGCCACTATACTAATGACCAATAAAACTACTACGATCCAACTAAAGGAACTTAATACATCCATTGAAGATAATATAAGTTCAACTTCTTCATCAGAAAAAGCTGGATCTGTAAATAACGTCATCCGTACTTCTTCACCCAATGTACCTTCTGCATTAAATAGTTTAATAAAGCTAACGAGGAAGAAGCTTCCAATAAGCGTCAGTATCGTAAAAACCAAGCTAATAATAGCTAATACCTTTTCTGCTGTGCGTTGCATAACAGGACCACCCTTTCAGTATTTATCTATACGCATCGTACTTTGAAAAGCTCGAATGCTAGACTTTTCAGCGTGTCTCTTTTTATATCATACCGAATCTTCGGTGACAATAAAAGAAGCAATCCGCTAGATTTCGCATCTACCGGATTGCTTCTTTTAGATTTTAATATCGTTGTACTCATCATAACGTTCGAATGCTGTCACAACATAAGAACAAATTGGTTCAATCTTATACTCTTTTTCACGCGCATAAGCTGCTGCTTCGTCAAGGAGTTTCTTCGCTACACCTTGCCCTCGTAAATCTGGAGACACAAATGTATGATCAACTGCCATGACATCTCCTAGCATTGTCCAAGTAATTTCGGCAATCACATTACCTTCTTCTGTCTGACGAAATGCAAATGATTCTTCCCCTAATTCTACAAATTCAAAATTCATATCGATTAAACTCCTCTCCTTTACTATATCTAAATATTATAAGTATTCTCAACATTTTACCAAACAATAATTCTCTCGTAAAGTTTAGTTGATTGCGCCAATTTTATCATGAGCTTATTCTGCTGTAATCAAACTCAAACTAGTTGAACCAAGATTTAACAGAATCCATCAGATTCTCAAAAAACGATTGAACCTTTGCCCAAAAACTCGGATCAATCTCACCCAATTTATCTTTTATTTTACTACTCAAATCTGTTAATTGCTCTGATAATTTCCCAAAGTCAATATCAAGATTACGGATTTTATCCATCAAGTCAATTAGTAACTGGCGATCTGCATCGCTCAGCTCAATTTTGAGCTTATCTAATTGTTCAGAAACGATTTTTTCTACCTCTTCTTTTGTCGCAGGTTTTTTATTTGCAATTTCTTTTTTAATTTCAGTTAAAAGCTCAGTAACCTGATCACTATCTACACCTGAGTCATTTGCAAACTTCGTTGCTAAGTTCAACTCGTCGTTTGCAACGTCAGTACGCTCTGTGTCTAATACTTCACCTGTCACTTCGTACGCTTTGTAAATTCCTACAAGCGCAGAATGCCCAGTTACTTTTTTCGGTGCTGCAATTTCAACAACGGCATCTTCTATACCTGCCGTCAACATTGCATTCCCATACATATCAGATGTTACTTGCGTAATATTTTCATCCGTAACGATTTTAATCGTAAGTCCTTTTCCTGCATCTAACCTTGTAATTTTTGCTGATGAATACATTCTTGCATTAGAATCTCCATCTGGAATGTATTTAACAAGATCTCTACCATCAACATATATTTCTTCAACTTCGGCTTCTTGATCTACTTCAAGACTTTTACGAACGCTATCTAATTCCGTTTCAGATAGATTCGCCCCATAAACAACAATTGGAACGCCAAGTTTTTCATCAATCACTTTATCTGCCATTGTCACATTCGGTAATACAAACCCAAAAACCAATGCCATTGTCGTCAACATAATTAGGATACGTTTCACTATGAAGACCTCCTTTTATAATCATTAGTACGTTTCAAATAAAAATAGGTTCCCTTTTCGTTCAGACAAGCGTTGTCCAACCGTCTTCTTGAACAATCCGGCGCTCTTTCATGAGTCTTCCTAGCGCACGTTTAAACGCGCCTTTACTCATATTAAACGTTTCCAGAATTTCTTCTGGGGATGATTTGTCGGTAAACGGCATTTTCCCACCCGCTTTTGTGAGGTGAGCAAATAAAACTTCTGCATCTCCAGAAAGTCGCTCTTCAACACGAGGCAACATAGAGCCATTCAGTGTTCCATCATCATGCACTTCAATTACACGCACCTGTACCTCTTGTCCTAATCTAGGCTCAGCTACTTGCTCTGAATTATGGATAAAAATGCGATAATTTTCTGGTATGGTTAGCATAAACGAACCTACAGGTAGTAAACGATAAGCCCGTGCGGTTAAATTTGCATTGTACAACGTCGGCTCTGCTTTTTCATATTGCTCGAGTACTCTTTCTTCTGTCGCAAGCCTTCCGAAAATTCCACCGCCTAAGTCTGTTCTTAATGTCATGTATAACTGATCGCCTGGCTGTGGCCAAAGTTTACGAACTTGAGGCATATCCATTCTATTCACAAGCACCTCAAACGAAGAACCTATGTCAACGTAGACGCCTTCCTTATCGTCAATACGAATGACTTTAGCCCACCCAAAAGTATCAGCAGTCATACTTGGCATCTGCTGTGTTGCAGCTAGTTCTCCTCGACGGTTCGCATATAAAAATACTTCAACCTCATCCCCGACTTGAATCGTTGTTGCTGCATCAGAAACGTTCATCATTATATTACTTTCTTCACCTTTTAAGACCCATCTTGAGCCTACTTGTTCAATTACTTCTATAGTAGCGATATATCCAGATTGTATTTTCACGATCTAACCTCATCCTTTTTCTATTTACGCTCAACGAGTAGCTTTTTTGTGAATACTTGATCTTCCTCTAACATTTCAACCAATTTACTAATGCGTTCAATTGCATTCCAACTCAGGTGGTGTTCAATACCTTCTACGTCATCATAAATTTTTTCCTCTTTCACGCCAATAATTCGTAGAAAGTCCTCTAAAATGTCATGGCGTTTCACAAGTCTACCCCCAAAATCCATTCCTTTTTCTGTTAATTCAATTCCCTTGTAGCGCTCGTAATAAACATAGCCATCGCGGTCTAATCGCTGAAACATTTTCGTAACTGACGATGGGAGTACATCAAGAGATTCTGCAATATCTGCAGCTTTTGCATGTCCACTTCTTTCTATATGTAAAAATATTTGTTCAAGATAATCTTCCATACCTGGTGTAGCCAATATTATTCGCCTCCAGTAAATGTTTTAAAAATTTTTTGTTTAGCATTTTAAAGTACGGGGTACATTCCTATATAAGCGCATGAAAGGAGTGATTATAAAATGGGTAATTTACTTTGGTTAGTAATTGTAGCACTGTTTGTATTCTGGTTATTAGGACTTGTCTTTAAAATTGGTGGAGGCTTTATTCATATCATCTTAGTTGTAGCAGCTATTGTGTTAATTCTACAACTAATTACTGGCAGACGGTCAGTTTAACGAAAGGGATGTCGACTTCTTTGGAAGTCGGTCATCCCTTTTTCATTTCTTCTTTCTCTATTTTATTTTCGCATAGATGCACGTGTTTCGTAAACTGTTATCTTCAAAATCCAATGCGTCTTGTTGTAAAATACCTTCTAGTGAAAATGAAAGACGTTCTGCGATTGCTCGACTTTTCACGTTTTCTTCATCACAACGAATTTCAACTCTTCGCGCGCCTAAATCTTCAAAAGCGAGTTTGGTGACACGAGAAATCGCCTCAGACATATAGCCTACACCTTCAAATTTCGTATCCAACCAAAAACCAATTTCAAATTTAGGGATTTTCCAATCAATGCGGTGCAAACCAATACAGCCAATAAACAAGCCACTTTCTTTTTCAGCAAGATGAAAACGCAAATCTTTCCGCATGACAAAGTCCGCTTTTGCTTTGCGCAAGCTTTCTGTTGTTTCTTCTAAAGTAGGCATCGTTCTTGCAAACGGAACCCACTTAACTAAACGGTCATGCGACTGACATACAGCATTCCATACATCTAAGGCATCTTCAATTTCAGCAGCACTCATAACGAGACGCTTAGATTCAAATTCAGTTGGAATACGCGGGATGTGCGTTTCTCCACGTTTCCCCTCACCATCTTCCCATACAACTGGCGTGGTTGTTCCTTTCGCATAGTCTTCACGCGTAATCCCATAAGTAACCGCATCATAATAAGATTGCTCTTTAGGTGCAAACCATGCATTTCGTAAATGGGCTTCTTTTACAAATCCAGCCCGTTCGAACGTTTTTCGCATGGCAAGGTTGTCATGTCGCGTATGACCTTCTAACCTAATTTTTTGTTCTTCCATTTCGAATACATAATCGGCCACCAACTTCAAAGCTTTTGGCCCGTATCCCTGTCCACGCCAGCCATCTGCAATTCGAAGATCGAACAAGGGGATTTGCTCTTGTAAATCATAGATTTTAACGATGCCCACTTTTTCTTTATCTTTATTTATTACCCAAAAAGTTTTTACTTCGTCTGATTCGTAGCCGCCTTCTTCTATTGCTTTCTCGACAATGTCACGACCTGGATGAGAATGCCCATCATATGGCCATGTATTCGTCGTCATGAAATGTATCAACTGCTCTTGTTCTTTCATCGTCCATTCTTGTAAGTGCATGAAGACCCTCCTGTTAGCAGTCTCTACTTATTTATACGCATCAATCTCAGTGAATTTAGAACGACAAGTAGCGTCGCCCCCATATCTGCAAAGATTGCAATCCACAACGTCAGCCAACCTGGAATAATAAGTAGTAACGCCACAATTTTCAATCCTAATGCAAACATAATGTTTTCTTTAATAATACGCAACGTTTTTCTGCTTAACTTAATTGTATAAGGAAGTTTTTCCAGGTCATCTGCCATAAGCGCAATGTCCGCTGTTTCCAGTGCTGCATCTGTTCCAGCGCCGCCCATCGCAATTCCTATGGTCGATTCTGCTAATGCTGGTGCATCATTGACGCCGTCGCCCACCATGGCAACGCGCCCGTATTTTTGGCGCAATTGTTTAATCGCCGTTAATTTTTCTTCGGGCATTAGCCCTGCACGGACATCTGTCATGCCAAGAGATTCACCAATTGCTTCGCCTGTTCGTGGGTGGTCCCCCGTCAACATGACTGTGTGGTGAATGCCAATGTCTTTTAACTTTTGAAGCACCCGTTTACTTTCTTCGCGTACTGGATCTGCAACTGCAATGAGTCCAACGTATGCTTCATCAATCATAACCCCCATGACCGATTTCCCTTCACGTTGTAACTCGTTTGCATGGGCCAATGCAACGTTTGGCAACGACGTTACTTCTTGTATCCATGTGAGGCTGCCTACTGCAATTTTAAGTCCGGTAACATTTCCATATGCGCCTTTTCCTGTAACCGAATGGAAATTTGTCACTTCTTCTATTGGTGCATCCTGTAGACGTGCATAGTTCACAATCGCTTTTGCTAATGGATGTTGTGACAATGATTCCACTGCCGCAACTGCGCTCAAAAGCGTTACTCGATCCATCGTTGAATCCATTTCGAATTCAGTCACTTCTGGATACCCTTTCGTTAAGGTACCTGTTTTATCAAATGCTATGGCATCTAAACGCCCTGTTTCTTCTAAGTGAATACCACCCTTAATCAGTACACCATTACGGGCAGCGTTGCCAATCGCAGTGACAATTGCAATCGGTGTAGAAATGACCAATGCACATGGACAACCGACAACAAGCACAGCCAATCCTTGATAAATCCAAGTATTCCAGTCTGCGCCAAAAAGTGGCGGAAGGATGGCTACAAGGACAGCAATAATCATAATCCCAGGCGTATAATATTTTGCAAATCGGTCAACGAATTTTTGTGAAGGTGCTTTTTCAGCTTGCGCATCTTCAACGAGATGAATAATCTTCGCAATCGCCGTATCTCCTACGAGTTTTGTGACTGTTACTTCAAGTGCACCCTCTTCGTTTAAGGTGCCTGCAAATACTTCGTCTCCTTGTTGCTTCAACACAGGAACGGATTCTCCAGTAATCGCGGCTTGGTTAATCGTTGAAGCGCCTGTTAACACTTCGCCGTCCATCGCGATTTTTTCACCTGGTTTAATCAGTAAAATATCACCCACATTAATTTCTTCCGTTAGCAGTTCGACCTGTTTGCCGTCACGTTTAACGGTCGCAGAAGGCGGTGCGATATCCATTAGCGCTTGGATCGATTGTCTGGCTTTATTCATCGAATAAGCTTCAAGTGCTTCACTTACAGCAAATACAAAGACAATGACCGCACCTTCTCGCCATTCACCGATAATGACCGCACCAATAATCGCAATGGTCATTAATGTCTTCATATCAAATTCAAACCGCACTAAATTTTTAATGCCCGTTCTAAACATACTGGCCCCGCCGATCGCAATTGAAATCGCAAAGAACACAATTGCAGGTGGATAATTTTCAGCGTATTGGAAAGATAAGACCACACCTACCAGTAAGAAAACCAAAGACAACGCTGTAACGATATTTTCTTTTCTTTTATAAAAAGGCATCACGGGTTCTAACCGATTTTCGCTCGCAGGAATCACTTTAATATCATCAAAAGCCCCCGCAGCCTCTAAGTCTTTTAGCGCAACGTCTCCAACAATAGAAAGCTTCGACGCGCCAAAATTGAGTTGCATCTCTTCTACAGCTGGTAATGCTTGAATGTTTTTTTCGAATTTCGCCGCACAACTGGCGCAAGACAAATTTTGCAATCGATATTCCGTCTTATTAGCTGTTGTCATGATTGTCACCTTCAATCGTATGTGCATGGGCAATCATCACAAGTTGACGAACATGCGCATCTGCAAGCGCATAGTAAACCATTCTTCCTTTACGCTGAGATTTAGCGAGTGAATGTTCGCGTAAATAACGTAAATGATGCGATGCTGTTGCAGAAGATGATTCGATCACTGCAGCAACATCACACACACACATTTCTTCTTCTAGCGTAAGTGCATACGCAATCTTAAGTCTTGTTTCATCTGCAAGTGCCTTAAATATGAGCACAGCTTCTCCAAGACCTGGAAGTTTCTTTTTAACACGATCCACGACATCTTCATGGACTTTTGTAATTTCACATAAGTCTGTTGTATTCATCTTCAACACCTCATTCAAATGATTGTTTGATTGTAGTTCTAGTATATGCAAAGAAATACTGATTTGCAAGCATTGTCAAACGACAATTTGAATGAGGACTTTTCCTTAACACACTTGGTGTCTTATGGTGTCTATTCGGTATAAATTAAAGGATTACACTAAACTTTGCAGAATAGGGTATAGAAGGGGTAGTACATCTAAAGGAGTGGATTTTCATGTATAAAAGAATCTTAGTGGCCGTAGATGGTTCCGAGAATTCAAAACGTGCAGCAAATCACGCGGCTTACCTTGCATCCTTCAATGCTGATGCTGCGGTAGAAGTGCTTCATGTTCTTGAGTATGAAAAGGGTCGAACAGGCGCGGCATTAAAACGAAGTGAAGGAACTCAAATAAGAAAACCTGAAAAATCTCATACAGAAGACGACAAGCGATTGTCTTCCATAAAAGGGATCTTTGAGGAAAAGAAAATAAAATATGAACTTGTTACAAAACAAGGCGAACCAGGACAGACGATTGTTAGCTTTGCCAATCGTGGCGGCTTTGACATCGTCGTGATTGGGAACCGTGGGTTAAATTCATTTCAAGAAATGGTGTTGGGCAGTGTCAGTCA
>JARIDM010000261.1 GCA_029263945.1 Sporosarcina sp. | reverse complement strand
CGTGGTAACCGTCTGCTTTCGTGTTGTGACTCGGAAATGTTCCTTGCCAAATATTACACCGATGTTTTCCATTTGGCGTTAATTCGTCTCCCCAGGGATATTTCTTCTGGTGAAAACCACCTCTAGCGGCATATTCCCATTCCGCCTCCGTTGGCAAACGTTTCCTAGCCCAATCACAATAGGCAATTGCATCACGCCAAGAAATATGAACAACAGGATGAGTTAAACGCGTTAACACGTCAGAATCAGGACCTTCTGGACACCGCCAATAAGCACCTTCAACGACTACCCACCCCGGTACATTCGCAACGGTTTGTTTGTTTTTACTAGCTGTAAGCGCAGATAAAAACTGCTGAAAAACAAACGACCAGCCATATAATTCGGCCTCCGTTTTATAGTTGGTCGCTTCAACAAACTCCATAAATTCCGCATTCGTGACCGCAAACTTATCCATATAAAACGATTTGACATGAACTTTTCTCGCGGGGCCTTCCCGGTCTGCCGCATAACCTTCATTCCCATCTGTCCCCATGAAAAATTCACCACCCCTTACATGAATCATTTCGTCTTTATTCATGCTTTTCCTCGGAATTTTTTCGCTTGGATCCCTTTCAAGTTTTTCATGAGTTTGTTGCGTTCTGCTTGCCGAACAACAAGAACCTACATCATCTCGTGTCATGCCTTCTCCCTCCAGTAATTTCGAACTTTTTGCTTCGTCATTTTATTTTTCAATTACTTACCATTTCTATCATACACGACTTACTCTTGATAACTCACATGTTGAAAAGAAGCATCTTAAAATAGGAAGCTTTCCCACTTTAGATACTCCTCGCTCTGCGATTCAATTAATTGAGTCAATTTCATAATAACCTACATTTACGACGCAACATATATTTAAAATAAGTTTCAACGGAACTATATGTTGTGCATAGAGCATTTAAACCCTCTTGTGACACTGATTGAACTAGCTTAATATTCTTGTTTTTTCATCTGCCGGCAAGCCCAAACGCACGACTATATGATTTTCCCGACTCTACCATTTTACGGACTTTATCTAAACGAAGTGACTCGTATTTTTTCAAAGCTTTTGTACCACTCATTCCTTCAATACCTTTTGTGACACATTTCCCTAAATCGACTGCATCCTGAAGTGACGCGTTAAAACCACTGGCAGTAATCGGTGCTGGGACATGTGCTGCGTCGCCTACTAATCCAATACGACCATTTACGAGTTGGTCAGGTACATACTCTTTAATTGGAATTCCCGTAAGGTTGCGATTTTCAAGTGCATGCAACATCGCCGACTTCCAAGGATCTGACCAGTAATCCATCACTTGGTCAGCAAGATCCCTAATGATTTCTTCTGGAATATCCATTCCTTTCAACGAGTGATGTACGACACTTCCCTCTACACAACCTAGATGGCGAAACACATCATTTCGAGAATTATCATACCATGTACAACCGATTCGTCGACTCGCTGAACCAACGACAGCATTTGCTGGTGAAATGATTGAACCAAACAAAAACCCACTATGACTTTCTAGCATAGACACTTCAGGATAATGATGACCAGGACGCTTTTCTTCTGGTAAATCTGATTCATCCGTCGTAGCAATCCATACAATATACCCAGCAAATGTGGCATCTGGTTTATGCGGCGCTACCATTGAACGCACCTGACTATTATGTCCATCTGCGCCTATTAAGAGATCTCCGTGTATTTTCTCTCCCTGATCAGTAATCACCCAAGCAGCGTATTCATCTTGGTCGACTGCTTGTACCCGCGTATTGTAGCGCAAGTTAATCCGCTCATCCGCTTGAGCTTCATCCCTTAAGCGTGATTCAATTGATGACCATAATTGAATCGATCTTTTTCCACCTGAAGCAAGATTTTTAAGTAACTTTTCTGTTTTTGTTTGAGTAAATCCACCGCCGTCCACTTGTAATCCAGATCCAGAACGTGGCTCTTCACTAACTTTGTCAACAATCGTAACTTGTAACCCTTCTTTGGCAAGCGCAATGCCTGTCATTAAACCAGAAAGCGAAGCGCCAACAACGACTACGGATCCACTTTTCCGGTCATTCATTTTATCCACAACTATCCCTCCTGTTCAACCTTTGGAAATCCTTTTATTGTTTTTATATGGCTCTTTTGGGGACAATAGAATAGCCGTTTCTTCTATATATATATACCTCTATTTTATCAAACACACTGAAAAAACAAAGTAGTTTGCCTGCTAAGTATTAGGGGAGCAAAATGAATAAAAGGTTTCTTTACCCTTTATTTGTGGAATTACTGAATAAAGGAGGGAGTACTTTGAACATTTACACTGTTGGCCACTCTACACACACAGAAGATGAATTTTTAACTTTATTAAACGATGCAGAAATTGATTTACTGGTTGATGTTCGTGCTTTTCCAGGCAGTCGAAAGTTCCCCCATTTTCACAAAGACCGTATGCGCATCTGGTTACCAGAAGCTGGTATTGACTATATGCATATCGAAGCACTTGGTGGCCGAAGAAATAAATCT
Organism: Sporosarcina sp.; assembly: GCA_029263945.1. Classification (GTDB taxonomy): domain Bacteria; phylum Bacillota; class Bacilli; order Bacillales_A; family Planococcaceae; genus Sporosarcina. The sequence continues at coordinate 12,058 of JARIDM010000261.1, read as the reverse complement.
AAAACGATTGACAACGACATCAATGACGCTTGGAATAATCGTTCTTTTCATAACTATGCAGACTATACGTTGAGTGAAGAATTCCAAGCAGGAATTACTAGACTAACCGACGAAGCGAAAAATAAAAAAGTTGCTTATTGTTGCTCTGAGCGCCATCCATCAAGATGTCATCGACTCATTATTAGCAATTGGTTAGCCCTACATGATTGGGATGTCTTCCATATCATTGACGGCCCTAAAAACAAAACTGATATTGTAAAGCATCTCCCTGGAAAATGGGGTGCAACACCTTATAAGACGACTAATGGACTTGTTCTTTATCCTGAAAGCGAACAAAACATCTAAAAGGATACTATCATGCGGCAGCGGATGACTGGATTTCAACATGGGTTCTTGTCATTTGTTAACCTGACCTGTTAGCCCTCCATTGATGTGGGTATAGGTATAAATATATAGAAAACTTCTTTTATAGAAAGGATCGTACGCCTGATGAATGCAATCACAGTCGAAAAATACGGTGATGCAGATGTACTCAAATTTACAGAGATTGAGGAACCCGAACTAAAAGAAGGTCATCGTATCAGTCAAACGGGACATTCTCGTGGTAAAATCGTTCTAAAAATCTAGCTGAAACGGTCAAGCACACAATCATGTGTTTGACCGTTTTTAATTATATGTGATTCTGTAATGTGGACTGTTCAGTTAGTTCAGATGCGAGACGTGATTTCTGAAACGGCTCGCTCTGCTGAACGTAGCGCGCCCTCTATATGTCCACCTTGTTCTGAAGACGTTTCTGTTCCTGCAAATCGTAACATATGATCCCACTCGATGGAATTTGGCGGTTGACCGTAATCTGGGAAAACCGTAAGTGGTTCTAAATCGGTTCTGACGGCTGTGTTCGTGTCAAAAGCCCAATCTTTGTAGTGAAGCGAAATCGGTTTTTCTGCAGATGGACCATAAAACTGCGTTAACTCGTCCATCACAAGTGCCATGACTTTTTCTTTCCCAAGTGATTGACGAGTCTTTGCAGGGACACCGAAAAAGCCAAAAAGTGCACCGAATTCAGAAGGTGGAGATGCATCATGAATTTCTTGTAGTAATCCTCCTCTGCTAATTGCTTGTCCTGAGAGACCCATTTCACGCCAAAAAGGCTTTTCATAAACCGCAACTACTTTAGCCTGTCCAGCCATCCATGTTGATTTATCCCTTAAGTTAGTCAAGAGTGATGCATCTAATGCTGGATTAAACTTTATATCTTGGACAATAAGTCTAGGAGGCAATGCAAGAATGACCGCTTTTGCAGCCAGACTACTCACGCTTCCATCTGCAGATCTTACATGAACACTCACCTTACCGATTTCATTCAATTTAACTTCTATGACTGTTTTGGATAATTCAATCATTCCTTTTGGAAGTGATTTCGCTAAGGCGTCCACCAACGAACCTATACCGCCCACAAGACGCATCGACCTAGGATTCGCTCCTTCTGGCAAGTTATGACGCAGTATGGGTGCATCTTTGGACTGTTGAAAAAGAATTTCTCCTGCTGTATATTGTTCAAAAGTCTTTAGTCCAAAATTTTCAACAAGTTTCGTAACGACTGGTTCAAAATCCGGCCAATACCAAGTTGGTCCTAAATCGAATTTCCCAATATCCGGTCTATTTGGTACACTTTCACTCAGCACACGTCCACCAATTCTATCGCGTGATTCTATAATTTTACATTCAATGCCTTGTGAATGAAGAAGCGCGGCAGCATAAAGGCCACTGATACCTGCCCCAATAATGATAATTGGATCATTCATAGTCGTACCTCCTGTCATTTGTTCCGTATTCGAATTTTGTTGTTCCACCATAACATACACTCATTGTAACAAATTATGATCATGATGAAATTGACGCACATACATAAAAACGAAAAAAAATACCACACTAAAAATGGAGGACACTGAAAAACTCTTTTCCATATGCTTGCCAATTGATTGAAGCGAAAATCAATTGAGTTCTAGAGATCTCATCTTTTTCAGTGTACCTAAGAAATAAAGGAGGTTTTTCGCATGAAAAAGCATAAAAGAAAAGCAGCAAACGGGAATATCATTTCTGCAGATGGAAAAGAAGAAATTTCATTAGAGCTGGCAGAATTCGATAATTTAAAACCTAAACAAGAACCTATGACACCGAATCAACGAGACAAAACTGAAAGAGAAAAATCAAAATGAATAGCGGAGCCGTACCCTGATTCATTTTGAGGTACGGCTTTTCTTATTCAAATATTGACTACATACCGCATTTAAGTTAGTAAATTGGCATAACGGGGTATAGATATAGATATGTAGAATTAAAAAAAGGATTAGTTAATGAAAGGTTGGATATTGTGAAAGTACTCGTAATTGGCGCAAATGGTCAAATTGGAAAAGAACTTGTTTCGTTAATTCAACAAAGTGATCATCTTGAAGCGATCGCTATGATTCGAAAAGAAGAACAGGCTAAACACTTTAAACAAATCGGAGTTGAAGCTGTTCTCGTAGATTTAGAAGATAACACAAAAGCAATTGCAAAAGCTGCAGAAGGGGTCGACGCGATTGTCTTTGCAGCAGGTTCAGGACCAAAAACAGGCGCTGATAAAACTATGTTAATTGACCTCGACGGTGCAATAAAATCTATTGAAGCAGCTAAAATTGCGAACGTAAAACGCTTTATCATGATTAGTTCTTATGACACAACACGGGAAGCTATACAGGAAGCCTCTTCCTCATTTGCTCCCTATGTCGTCGCAAAACATTATGCAGATGAATGGTTACGTCGAACAGATTTAGCGTACACAATCGTTCACCCTGGCGCGCTTACAAATGATAAAAGCACTGGAAATATTGAGGCCAGTGAAAAAGTAGAACCAAACGAAGTACCACGCGATGATGTTGCCCATGTCTTGCTCGCCTGTCTTGAAGACAAGACAACGATTGGGAAAGAGTTCCAAGTGATTGCTGGCCATACGCCAATTAAAGAAGCAATTGCATCATTGGCATAAACCAGTGTTTTCTGATTCAATAGGAATTACAGGGGCGTTGAAACTACAAAATGAGGAGTGAATGGAAATGAACAAAAAACAATTTGAACAAATGAAAAATGGAAAAGGATTTATCGCTGCACTAGACCAAAGTGGTGGCAGTACACCTAAAGCACTTGCAGCATACGGTGTAAACGAAGATGCTTATGCAAACGAAGATGAAATGTTCACACTTGTACATGATATGCGTACCCGTATCATTACATCTCCTGCATTTGATTCATCGAAAATTCTTGGAGCGATTCTTTTTGAGCAAACAATGGACCGTAAAATCGAAGGGATGTATACAGCTGATTACCTAGCTGAAAAGAAAGGCATTGCACCTTTCCTAAAAATTGATAAAGGCCTTGATCACCAAGCAGATGGGGTTCAACTGATGAAGCCGATTACTGATTTGGATGAGACATTAACGCGTGCAAATGAGCGTCATATTTTCGGCACTAAAATGCGCTCTGTGATCTACGAGCCAAACGAAGTTGGGATCAAAGCGGTTGTTGACCAACAATTCGAAGTTGGGAAACAAATTATCGCTGCAGGTCTGGTACCCATTATAGAACCTGAAGTAGACATTCATAGCGAAGACAAACAAGCTTGTGAAGCTATATTAAAAACAGAACTTCTCCAACATCTTGATGAATTATCAAGTGATGAAAATGTGATGTTAAAAGTTACAATTCCTACAGAAACAAATCTTTATAGAGAACTCATTGCCCATCCAAGAGTCGTTCGTGTCGTTGCACTATCAGGTGGTTACTCAACTGACATCGCCAATGAGAAACTAAAAGAAAACGATGGTCTTATTGCAAGTTTTTCTAGAGCACTTAGCCAAGACCTCAATGCAAATCAATCTGATGACGAATTTAATAGCTCGCTTGAAAAAGCAGTCACATCAATTTACAACGCTTCTGTTTAAAATATTTTCTCATAATAAAGCGCCTGTACACGCAATGTGTATAGGCGCTTTTGGATTTTATCAAAGAATGCTAAATAACCCCGACCTGTTTCAGATCTCAATTAGTTTTTCAAATAATCTTTCACAGCTTGTGAGACTACTTTACCTTCTGCACGCGCGCCTACTTCTTTCATGACAGCACCGACTGCTTGCCCCATTGGAATAGTTTTATCAATTCCTAAAGATTCAATTAGTTCCTTTACTTCTTCTAGGGTCATTTGTTTCGGTAAATACTGTTCGATAATTACAATTTTTGCTTTTTCCGCTTCGACAATATCTTCACGGTTTGCTTTTTCTGCCTCTTCCAGCGATTGTTTCGTTTGTTTCATTTCACGCTGTACTACTTTAACTGCTTCCTCTTCTGTTAATTCTCTTTTTAGTTCGATTTCTTGATTTTGAATCCCCGCGCGAATCAGATTGACAACACCCTTCTTCACCTGATCTTTTTCTTTCATTGCTGTTTTGATATCTGTCTGTAAAATTTCTTTCAGTGTGGACATATCGATTCCTCTTTTCTTCTTCGTATTGGTATTATACATAATATACATATGTCTCGTCAGTTATTATGTACTATGCGTTCATCTACTTGGCTTTGTAATGATCGAAAGACACCCATTTAGGGTATACACCAGATAGGAAATGAAAGGAGGCAATTTTTTGTTTAAATTTAAAACTTATATACTGAGCACTATGATCTTTTTTACAATCGATCTTCTATGGTTAGGTCTTTTTGCAAAAGACTTATACCAGTCAAAAGTTGGTGATCTACTAAGAGCGGATGTTAATTGGACTGCAGCCATTCTATTGTATCTGTTCCTTAATGTAGGCTTGCTCTATTTCGTCATCATGCCTGCACTTGAAAAACACAACTGGCGTTTTGCACTACTCGCAGGTGCGTTCTTTGGCATGCTTATGTATGCCACCTATGATATGACAAATCTGGCTACTTTACAGGATTGGTCAGTATTTATTACGGTTGTAGATATTATATGGGGTACTTTTTTATGTAGTCTCACTTCTTTTTTCACTTATTTAATCATTCATAAAAAATACTTCAAAAGCAAATAAATTACGACTAAGGTGTACACAATTGTTTACCTCTCTAGCCCAACTGATCGGTTGAATCGAAATTTAAGCAAACCCATTAAAAACCTGTTTTACTTCTGCTTCAAGCAGGTGAAACAATGGCATTTCTTGTTGCCTAGGTGCTATTTCATTCAATATACCCCTGTAATACCAAGCCTGCGAATGCTTGCCGCTGTTGAATTTATTCCAAACAGCTTCGCCTATTTCATTGAGGTCATTTCCTATGGAACGGATATTATGCAATTTATCAGCAAGAATGACGGCCAACTGCGCCTCGCTTTTCTTTGGTAATGCTTGAATCGTGCGGCTTTTTCTTTCTTCCCAAGACAGCGTTTTATCTTGCTCAGAGGCTGCTTGGACAAGTGATAGCACTTCAGAACCGAATTGTTGGAAGATTTCTTCTGGACTTGTATTCGTATCCTCAAGTGTATCGTGAAGTAAACCCGCTGCAACGACATGGTCCGAATAACCGTGATGCTTTAAAATCATTCCAACTGCATACGGATGCGTAATGTATGGGATACTGGTCCCTTTCCGATATTGTCCGTCATGTTTGTCTAATGCAAATTGAAATGCTTTTTCAAGTATATTCAACAACAATACCCCCTCTCTTGTAACTTAAATCATTGCCTATCCGCTCGCAGATTGATCAGCCTGAACACAATCAATCGCGACAACAAGCGCGACCAGAAGCGTCTCGATCTCCTCATTCAATACTTGAATACGGTAGCTGTCTCCCCATTGAAACCATTTCTTTTCTACAATCCCAACGACTTCTCCGTGCTGTAAGACTTCAAAATCCATGTCCCACCAATTGCCACGTACCTCCAGGCTCTCCGCTTGAATCGTGTATTTAGCTTTCAAGAATGTAAACTCCTTCTGAATGGTGACCTGTTCCTGACCTACCACATCTACAAAAAACGTTGGTAAGAAGCTGAATAGTTTCTTTGTAATCGTTGCAACTTCATTTCGCTGTGCATCTTCAATACGGTACGTTTTTGGCACTTGCATAAAACTACCACCGACTTGATAAACATCATTTCCATCTGCATCTTTTACCATGAACTTCCCACGCATGCTAAATATTTCTTGTTTCATATATAACGCTTTCATTTTATCACTCCCTCTTTCTTTTAATAATATGACTGAACCAATTGAAAATGTTTGACAATAAAGTCTGATCATCGAATAGTTCTTATACGGCTGTGCGATCAAAAAGTTTCAGTTTTACATGTATCGGTTATTCACTTATGTTTGCAATTTCAACCATTACAGGGTAAACTACTACTAATTAAACATTCACTTATTTCGAAAGTTTTGAAGTAAGGATAGAGGCGCAAAGGCCATTAGTACACAGTCTAAGGATAATGAGCTCCGATGACGATTGTGGAAAGGGGGATTTGCCGAAGCAAAAGAGATTCTCATGATCTCCATGCTGATTCTGGGCTGAATAAGTGCAGAATTGTCATATAGGAAACTATATGGAGGGCTATCTGGTGCAGCGAAATAATTTATTATTTCCAAGCAGCAACGAGCCCTCGTTGCTGCTTTTTGCATAAAAAGATGTACTGCCCTCCACTCTCGATGTTTTATGACTAAAACAAAAAGGACGTGGAGAACAGATGAATTTTGGACAACTGATTACCGCAATGGTCACACCATTCGATGAACAAGAAGCAATCGATTATACTGCCACACAGAACCTCATTAACCACTTAATCGAAAGTGGATCTGACAGTTTGGTTGTTGCAGGTACTACTGGAGAAGCACCAACATTAACACACGAAGAAAAAATCGAGTTATTTAAATATACGGTCGAGGTCGTCGCGGGAAGAGTGCCCGTTATTGCTGGTACGGGTACTAATAGTACAAAAGAGTCTATTGAGTTGACGCAAGAAGCTGAAGCAGCTGGCGTTGATGGCATTATGCTCGTTACACCGTATTACAACAAACCTTGCCAAGAAGGCATGTTCCAGCACTTCAAAGCGATTGCAGAATCAACTGCATTACCCGTCATGCTTTACAACATTCCAGGACGCAGCGCAGTTAATATGAACCCAGAAACGATTATTCGTCTTGCGACCATTCGAAATATTGTTTCTGTTAAAGAAGCAAGTGGAAGCTTGGAAGCCATGGCTGAAATCATTGACAATACACCAACTGATTTTGCACTTTACAGCGGAGATGATAGCCTAACACTACCTGTACTAGCTATTGGCGGAGTAGGTGTGGTATCTGTTTCTGCACACGTACTTGGTCTTGATATGCAAAGAATGATAACCCTTTTCAACAGTGGACAAATTCAGGAAGCAGCAACATTGCATCGCCGCTTACTTCCAATGATGAAAGAAATTTTTGCTGCGCCTAATCCTTCACCTATCAAAGCAGCACTAAATTTAAAAGGCGTCAAAGTTGGCGGGGTACGATTACCAATGCTCCCGCTATCGGATGAACAAATAAACAAATTACAACAAGTATTAAATCTCCAGGAAACAACGCTGAATTAAACAATAGAATTAGCATTCAAGAAGATAACCAACGCCAATTATTACATTGGTGTTGGCTATCTTCTTTTGTTCTTAAAGGTTAAAACATTCTAGAAGCTAATTTCTGAATGCGAGAAAGCACTTCTTGCGTTTGGAATGGTTTCATGATGTAATCATCTGCGCCTAACCACAACGCCGATTTTATGTCAGCTTCACTTTTTCGTGCTGTCATCATGGAAACTAAAACATTGCTTGTCCCCTGAACATGTTTCAAACGCTCCAATACTTCTAAGCCATCCATGCCTGGCATTATTCCATCCAATAATATAATATGATTGATATTCGGATCGTACCAATCTGCCGCTAAGAAAGACACCCCATCCACGAATAACCTCACTGATAAATCGATTTCAGGCATTTCCCAATTCGACAATTCTTCCTTCAACATGGAACGTATCAGTAAATCATCATCTATAATTATGACTTGAAGTTTGCGTTTAATAAACACATTCTCTTTATCGAAAATAACCGTTCGATTACGTCCTGATCTTTTTGCATGGTAAAGGGCTTGATCCGCTTCGATTAGAAGCGTGTCCAGTTCCCCACCATATTGCGACACGCCTGCTGAAAAAGTGACCGAAAAAGAGCGTTCCTTCACTTCAAAAGTTAACAGGTTAAATGCAGCATGTATTTTCTCAGCTAAGCGATAAGCTTCTTGCTGGTCTCCTGAAACGATTACAGTGAATTCTTCTCCCCCGTAGCGAAAAACATAATCTATTTCTCGTATGTGTTCACGAGCAACTTGACTAAACGCTTTAAGAACATCATCCCCGATATGATGACCATATGTATCGTTTACTTTTTTAAAGTAATCCAGATCAATCATAATCACTGAAAAAGGTGCACCTAAACGACGTGCTCTTTTCTCGAAATAATCCAAAATCTCATTTAATCGTTTACGGTTTCCGATCCCCGTTAAACCATCTGTTGTAATCGATTGACCAATCCCTTTACGTAAAGAATCTCGGTTAAATAAGTAAGGTAAAAATACGTTTAAATTCAAAGGTTTATTGATATAATCCATCATCCCCACATCATACGTCTGACGAATGATGTCAGTGGACGCGTTTGCGCTTAGTAAGATAGACATCACATGATTCGTACGCACGGAATCTTTAATTGCTTCAAAAACTTCGATTCCAGTCATGTCAGGTAAATCCATTTCAATCATAACAACATTCGGCTGCATATTATAAAACCTTTGCACACCTTGCTTCCCGTTTATTGCAACTAAGACCTGTGCGCCTAGTTTCTCCAATAATTCCTTCGTCGAAGATACAAACTCTAAATCCTGGTCAATGATTAAAATAAATGTATTTTCGTCAAAGTGCTTACCTTGTGGGTTATCAAAGCTTATTTCTTGAACTATTTTAGATTTTCCATTGACCAATAACCGAATGTTTTTCTTAAAGTTTTTCAATGATGCAATAGGGATTTCGTCCCCGTCATAAGGGGATAAGATTTCTAAGTGCGATTCACAAAAATCGGTTAAATTGCTGAGTTCAATCGTGTCTGCTGTCCCTTTAACCGTGTTAAGAAAGCTATACAATTCAGATTCGTTAATGATCATTCTCGCATCCCATTGGGTAAATGTTTTTTCAATGTTTTCAGCGAGTAACTTCCTATATTTATCGTTTCCCATTTTTCACACCTCTTTATCTTATGAATTCAAATAACATCCGACATGAGCACTTTTCTTCTTTCAACAAGATGCGCCCATAAAGAAATTTCATCATAATCTAAACTTACTACAACGATGCAACCTTAGGTGGAGTCATTTTATTAAGGGCTCATGAATGCTTTGTTTGACCTCGTATCTCTTCGGCTGTTTGCAATACAAATTGCTTATACAGACTGTCTGGCATGAGGCTCATATTAGCCTCCGCCACTTCTGCAAATTTTAGAGCATTCACCAAATCCCCAAGTTTTAAGTGACACAGCGCGGCATAGGCATCTTTCTCATAGTAGATAGATAAATCAAATGGGTGATGCAGAAGTTCACTAATGGTTACTTGTTTTAATTGTTTTAGTGCTTCTTCAAAACGCCCCAATCCATATAAAGCTTTCCCTCTTTCAAGTTTGGCATAATTTATAAAAATGGGTTCATCTTCCAGAAGCTTCTGCATAGCGTCTAACTGTTTCAGTGCTTCGTTATATTTATGTTTAAACGAATTTAACTGATGGATTCGCATAATTTCAGTAAAAAAAACAGATTGTTCGTCTTCTGCAAACTTCTTATACTCTAAAATTTTCCGTTCATAATAGGATAGCTTTTCTTCGTTTTCATCATGTAACGCTTGGTAGGCAGCAATTCGGTATAGTTGACCCGTTTGATAAAAAATAAGTTCTTTTTTTGAATAAGCAATCGCTTCATTCATCACACGCGTCGCTTCTTCTGAATCATTCACCGCAAATCGCATCAGTACCTCGTACGTATCTAAATCGAGCTTTGTTAACGGGTCAATATACCCGCTTTTACCTTCGACCTTTTGTCTTTCTTGCATTAACCTATCTAGTGCCTCTTCATAATGGTGTTCGATGAACAAAACCAACGCACGGAATATTCCCACAGCTGCTTGCCTCGGTAGTATATTTAATTCGTCATAAATAACAGAAGCCTTTTCTGCATAAACTTCCCAATTGTTTCGTTTCAAATTAAAGGAGAGCTTGCTATAAATTTCTAGCAAACGACCCGCTTCATACCCTTTTGTAAGCTTTGGTAGAATTGGTTCAATTCTTTCAACGACTTCTAAATGGTTTTCCACATCTTCCGTTTTAATAAACGTCTCCGCTTCATCCAATAGTTTTTTAAGCTCTTCCCCACTTATATCCGCCCATAGCTCGGAGAGATCTACCTCAAGTCGCTTCGCTAAGTAATTTAAATTTTCCATGGATGGGTTTGCTTTATTATTTTCAATGAGGCTGAGCATGCCTTTTGTCATTTGCTTACCTGCACAGACTTCTAATGTTAATTTTTTCTGTTTTCGAAGCGAACGAATTCGCTCCCCTAGTGTATTCATGAGTGCTTCAACTCCTACTCTATTCACTAGTTTAATTATATTAAACTTTTACTTGAAATGAAAGTAAAGACATGTTATTATTTGTTTAATCAAATTAAACTTTCTGAATGGAGTGACTATTTTGAATGAAAATGCCAATAAGTTAAAACGGGCCACCTATCACTTATGGACCTTTACGACGAGTAAGATGATTGGCTCGTTTGGTGCACAAATCTATGCATTCGCCATCAGCTTTTACATTTTACAACTCACCGGTTCTGCCACAAGTTTTGCCGTAAATCTAATTTGTAGCATTTTACCGCGTACACTTATGGGGCCATTCGCAGGTTATGTTGCAGATACGTATGCTCGGAAAAAGATTGTCATTACAGCACAAATTGCTTCTTCCGTAGCAATTCTTAGCTTACTTGCAATCAGTCTCACTTACGGGCTGTCTTTAACCGCCATTTACGCAACAACAGTCCTACTTTCGTTAACATCCACATTTTCAAGCATTGCTTTCACGTCTTCAATTACTGGTTTAATTGATGAAGACCGGATTCAAAAAGCTATGTCGCTCAACCAAATGTCTATTTCTTTTTCAGCCATCGGAAGCCCAGCAGTTGGCGGTCTCCTCTACGGTACGGTTTCTATGTCAACGTTTCTTATTCTTTATGCGAGTGCTTCTGTCATTGCAGTTCTACTTGAATCAACGATGGACTTTAACCTATTTTCAAAACGAACCAAAAAAGAAGAGGGTGAACAAAAAGAGAAAATGCTCGACAGTATGAAGTCAGGGCTTGCTTATGCCCGTCTACAGCCAGTCTTAATGGCGATGATTTGGGTTGCCTTACTCGTTAACTTCCTATTTGGTGCGCTTACGGTTGGCTATTCGTTCATCCTCATTGAAAAGCTGAAAATACTGCCTACCCATTTCGGGCTCATTGAAGGCGCAATGGCCGTTAGCATGCTTCTGATGTCCATTTACTTAGCCGCGCGTAAACCGTTTGCTTCACCGTTACACGTATCGAAATGGGGAATTGTTGGCCTCGGTTTACAAATGTGCCTTATCGCCTTGCCGCTACTCATTATTTTGCCATACAGCGGAATTTTTTCTTTTTACTTACTATTATCATTCATAAGTGGCCTATTACTGCCGCTCATCAACACCCCTATACAGGTGCTTATGATGAAACTAATTGAGGATGATTATAAAGGCCGTGTGTTTTCAATTTTAGAAACGATGGCGATGGCGCTCATGCCACTTGGAATGGTCCTGTTTGGCTTTTTATATGATGTCGTCGCGGCACCTTGGATTTTAATCGGATCCGGTACATTACTGATTGTGACGGTATTTATTCTTTTACGCGCTTCCGTAATGCGTAAAGTAACAAATCCAAAACCTATC
>JARIDM010000235.1 GCA_029263945.1 Sporosarcina sp. | reverse complement strand
GAAGCAAGCGATTGTTGATAAATATACAAGAACTTTACAGGGATAGATGGATCGTTATATTTATCCTAAAACAAACATTTAGAATCTTGAACAACAATATAGTATCCAGACTAGAAGTTTAATCGCTGAGATTTATTATAAAAAAATATCCAGATTCTGATATTATGTTAAAAAGCAAAATATCTCACTGTTTCAAGTATACTTATTGAATGTAACGTAACTTCTTATAATATATATTATGTAAACCTAATCGAAGAAAATCAAAGAGAGGCACATTTATCGAATCCCCTAACATATGTACCCAATTATCCTTCTTATAAAATTGTGTACAAAAATAAGGCAGCTAAACTTGCTCTGCCTTATCCTTATTCACTTCCCATTAATTCTTTATAAGCAATCATCTTTAAAGCTAGTAACTCTTCATCCGTTAGTTTGCTTTGTAAATCGTTCAGTAGACTTTGTTGTTCAGCTGCTGTTAATCCACTTTGGGCTTTTGACTGGAGTTCCTGTATTTCACTTACGTTGAACTTCTTTACCAATGCTCTGACGGCTTGTTCTTTTGTTTTAAAAGGTAATTTTGAGCTATCGGCATTTTTTCCTTCTTCAATAAAAGCCATTAATTGCGGATCATTTTGAACTGCGCTTTTAATCTCTTCAAGCTGTCCGTTATTCTCTAATTCTGCTGATACATGATCCATCACTTGGTCGGCGATAAACTTTGTACCGAAATGAAAAATGGCAAATCCAATCATCATAACAACAATGACAGTTACAAATAGTCTCTTGAAAAATTTCAACTTAACACTTCCTCATATTTGGCATTTGCATCCTATCTAATGTATGTGCATATTAATAATCTATTATACCTCTAATAAAACAAAACTCATAATATTATCTTTAAAGCCAAATGGGAACAATTGTTCTTGTCATGCGTAAAGCGCACTTTTAAAAAGAATATTACTTTTAACGTCATTAAATCTTGAATAATCCTATAAACGTTGAAAATGAGGTTGCTGTTATGATAGGTATGTCCAAAATATTGAATCGATATTAGTTTACATAATAAAAATATGTGTAAACCAATTTAAATATTTATCGATTGTCGTTGAATCTATCCCACGTATGATAGAAGATAATAGTTGCTTGGTAAGTAAAAAAAATGTATAATTTATTTATAGAATATATATACTAAAAAAGGCCGTCCGATGTTCTCGCATCGAACGACCAATTGCAATAGCAGGTCCTCTTTTAGAGGGTCAGCATCACTCGATGAAATAATCCACCTGAGCGGCGAAACTCAAGGGTGGATTATTTTTTTTGCGACATTTTATACGACAATGCAATCACAGCAACAATTAGTGTAGCAAAACTAATCATGATTACAAGCGCTTCAAATATAGTCACAGGCAGCACCCCCTTCCGTCAGATAGAACATTGACGTGACAAGAAACAGGATGCTGACCACCCTTGAAAACCTATTCTATTACTAATCTTATCATACCATACATACGTTCCATTACAATCTATATTTCATAGGTGATTAACTAGAAAATATAAGGAATTTTGTTGTAATTTCCCCATTTAACCAATCCGCTTTTCAAGTGATTCGCGCCATTTTAGTGCTAATTCGGGAACTTTGAGAATCTTATTGACACTTTCTTTATCTTTTGAGTTTCGGAAATAAGTGTCATTTGTAAATAAAACGGATACCTGTGCTGGATGACCTTCAAGTAAGCTGATTTCTGAATCGTGTTTAACCATTCCCTCTTTCAGCACACGACATAAGTAGCCTGTATACCCTGTTTCGACAATCCGTTTTAAAAGAAACGGCAAATTCGTTCGTTTTGAAATGGTGCTGCACGGAATCCTGCTTTGCGATATTTGGAAAATGGCATCCCCAAGACGAAAAATATCCCCGATATGTACATCTTTTTCCAACATATTTGAAACAGTAATATTTTCACCGAAAGCACCAGGAGGCAAAGCTTCCCCAAATTCTGATTCCCACTTGCTGTAATGTTCATAAGGATAGATACAAAGTGCGCGGTCACGTCCGCCGTGATGTTCTAAATCCGCCACGCCATCCCCATGAAAACCATCAACCGTCAAAAAGGCTTCCTCTATTTTATCTTTACATATCCCAGTTAGAATCTCCTTGTCATCACTGTATTTCATTTTTTTGGGTAATCCAATAGAAAAGTTTTTCAATTCAATTTTCATAGTATGTAACTCCTTTAGTAAACCTACCTTATTCTGCTAATATTCAGTGATAAATCTCCTATTATCACCCTAGTTTTCTACGTTACTTTCCCTTTCAATCTTGCATGCTGGATTCAATTTTAAATAGCACATCTCCATTGGATTTAAGTGGTTTTTCTGCATACGTGCAGCTCATCACTGGTCCAGATTGAATTGACAGTGTATGTGTTTCAAACTCAAGTATAATAGATGATAAAATTTCATGTTGATCATCTTTAAAGCCGTATCCATAGATGTTTTGAATGATTTTTTGGTCAAGTGAAAAACCAGAAGCGATTATTAAATGTGCCTGGTTAAAATCTGGATCTATCTGATAGTCAAATCCCTGCGGTGTAAGTTGTTCTTCGATGAATAAGTGATCATCGCCTTCTTTGTCTTCATGCCAAGTCAATTGCCAATACCATATTTCTTTCGTATGCGTATTTTGAAATTCTAGCAATGGATCGTTCGTTGTGAATGTTGTGATGTTGTTTTTAGGGTGGAAATGAATTTGCTT
>JARIDM010000196.1 GCA_029263945.1 Sporosarcina sp. | reverse complement strand
AAGAACGATCCACGATGCTCGTTGTCACACAAAAGATTTCAACGGCTAAAGGTGCTGATAAAATCCTTCTGTTGGATGAAGGTCGTGTTGTTGGCTATGGGACACATGAGGACTTATTGAAACAGTCCGCATTGTACCGAAGAATTGAAACGTCGCAATCGGAAGAGGAGGGGAAGGCCTAATGGTGCGAGCGATCCGTAAACCTTTTGGGTATGAACCAATTTTAACGAAGGAAGATATTAAAGGAACGAACAAGAAAAAAGGGGAACGCGCAAGTAACTGGAAGTCCGCGTTATACCGCATCTGGCAACTTGTCGATGAGCAACGGTCACTGCTAATTACTGTTCTGGTGTTGGTATTTTTGAGTGCTGGCTTTATGTTATTGGGTCCATTTATGGTGGGGCGAATTATTGACAATCATATAGTGAATGCTCAATTTGAGGGCCTCGGATTAAAAATAGGACTACTGATTTTGGTTTACTTTGGTTTATCAATAGCGACTTATTTACAAAACTTTTGGATGGTAGGCATTGCGCAGCAAACCGTTTATCAACTTCGAACAAATTTATTTACACATTTACAAAAGCTTCCCGTTACTTTTTTTGATAAACGACAACACGGTGAGTTAATGAGCCGACTTACAAACGACATTGAAAATGTGAGTCAGACTTTAAACACTTCTTTTATACAAGTGTTTTCCAGTGTTTTAACACTCTTCGGCACGGTCGCTGTCATGCTTTATTTAAGTCCGTTGTTAACGTTACTCACGATGATCATTATTCCGATTATGTTCGTGGCTATGCGATGGATTACAAAGCGTACAGGGAAGTTGTTTAAAGAACAACAGCAAGCGGTCGGTGCGCTTAACGGCATGATTGAAGAAACCATTTCGGGACAGCGTATTGTTAAAGCCTATTCACAAGAAGAACGTATTATGGAAGAGTTCGTGGAAAAAAGTAGTCGTCTGCGTAATGCTGGCTTTTGGGCGATGACTTATTCGGGATTTATTCCTAAAGTGATGAACATGTTAAATAACGCGAGTTTTGCAATTGTGGCAGGCGTTGGGGGCTTATTAGCGCTAAAAGGCGATGGACTTGTGACGATTGGAACGATCGTTATTTTCTCAGAGCTTGCACGCCAGTTTACGCGTCCCCTCAATGATTTAGCGAATCAGTTTAATACGGTTTTATCCGCGATTGCTGGGGCAGAGCGTGTTTTTGGCATTATGGATGAAGAAATTGAAAAAGACGATGCCCTCGCCCACCATGATGCAATTTTACAAGGAGAAGTGGAATTTAGAGACGTCTCCTTTGGCTATGCGCCGGAGACAGACGGCTACACAATCGATGACGTATCCTTTCATGTAAATGCCGGCGAAACAGCAGCATTTGTAGGAGCTACAGGTGCGGGAAAGACGACGATTATGCAATTACTCGCCCGGTTTTATGAAGTGAATAAAGGTGAGATTTACATTGACGGAATCCCGATTAGTGCGTTGCCACGTCAGACGCTTCGAAGTCAAACAGCATTTGTGTTGCAAGACCCCTTTCTATTTGAAGCGACAGTCTTTGAAAATATACGCTACGGAAAACTAGATGCAACAGATGAAGAAGTGATTGAAGCAGCTAAAAAAGCCAATGCCCATAGCTTTATTCGTAAATTGGAAGATGGCTATGATACGTTGTTAACTGCAGATGGTGGTGAAATTTCACAAGGACAAAAACAATTGCTTTCTATTGCGAGAGCGCTTGTGGCAGATCCAGTCTTACTCCTTTTAGACGAAGCAACGAGTAGTATCGACACAGTGACAGAACTTGAAATCCAAGAGGCGCTCGACCGCTTAATGGAAGGTCGCACAAGCTTTGTAATTGCGCATAGGTTAAACACGGTGCGGAAGGCCGATACAGTATACGTTATGGAACAAGGAAAGTTAATCGAGTCAGGTCACCAAGATGAACTGATTGCCCGACGCGGCGTTTATTATCAAATGCTTCTTGAATCTAAAATTTAAAGAAAAAACAGGCAGTGCACCGTGTGCATTGCCTGTTTGCTGAAAAAAGTATTCGATTTAGGTGTGAAGCACGCGTTATTTTACATCTTTAATGCGTAGTTCTGTTCCTTCATCGAAGTTAACCTCAAGCTCAAACTTCGTATAATCTTCAAGTTCATAGAAAGTAAGGATTTTGTCAATAACTTCTTCTTCAGGCATGTCTTTTGTGAGCAGTAAATAGATGAAGAGTTCACCGATTTCATTCATAGCTTTTTCATCTTTGATGTCAAGGTTTGCTAAAGTGTTCTGGTAACTCGCCTTAACTTCTTCGCCCGCTTTATCAATGACTTCGTAGTCAATTTCAATTTCTTCGTCATTGTCAAAGTTAATTTCGAGTTCGAATTCATCGAAACCATAACCATCGCCGTGTTCTAGAGAACCGCCCTCAGTTTCTGTTTCAGTCGAAATGACAGGATCGTCTTTTGGTTCGTCCACTGACTTTTTACTACATCCACTGACTACGAGGATACCCATAATGAGTAAGATGCCAAAAAAGCTCAACTTCTTCAATTCATTCACAACCTTTGTAGTTAGTCTTTATAGTTGTATTTTACCTTTATTGAAGAAAATTAAACAAAAAGTTATAAATTCTTTACCATTTTGCAATGTGTTCCTCTGCGCAACCGAGCATTTGCTGTATTTGAAGGGTAGCGTGGTTAGGTAGAATAATCCGCCCGTCAAAATAACCGACGAGTTGGTGAACTTCAGAATGAACAAGTTTGACATCCGTTTTCGCGACACGCGTGAAAAAAGGTGTGAAGGTTAAATCAACGGTATTAGAGAATTTTGTACGGATTGTCCAAGGTTCAGAAAAATTTTCTTTATTATATGAAAAAATAACGTCTTCATGAATTTTAGTCATCTTCCCGTCAATAAAAACAGCATTTTCAGTCATGCCTGTTCCATCTGTCCATTGGCCGCCAAAGTTTAGGCCGATACGCCGATTGCGCAGCCGTTGTGAAGCCATTGCCCAATTCCAATTCGCTTTTCGTGGCCAAATGCCACGACCGTAATCGAGGACGGCAAAGCTATCATCGGAATGAAAGTCGAACCGTGCATCGCCTAATTTAACAAAACCTGTCGTAGGTAATGTATGATGCTTTGCGGTAAATTGAAAAATGTCTCTACTTTTTGGAATGACGACATTTAAAGAGTCGTCTTCAGGTGGATGATAAATATGAAAATCAGCATGAAGCACTTCGCTGTCAAAGTCAGGAATCGTTACAGAAAGATGCGTTTCTCCTTGTTGGTAAATCATTTGTATGGTTAGATTGTCATTTGTAAACGTTACATTTTCAAGGACGTTCTCTGACATTTTTGTCGCGCGTCCTATAGGGATGGTAATTTGTTTTTCAAAGAAACGTTGTGTTTCATAGTTGAGCATATAAACAAAACAAACCACTGCATAATCGAGATGGCTAATGGTTGCAGAGAAAAGAATTTCTTCTCCGTAAATGCACCAATAATTCCACTTCTTTTTACGCATGAAGTTTTTAGTTAAATTACTTTGGATAATCGGACGACGTGCAAAGCCAATAGCTTCCGGATTCAGCAATCCTTTCCGATCACAAAGAAGTACGGGTTCAGTTATTTCTCTCTCTACATGTTGCATGCACACATCTCCCTGCCCATTGTTAAGTTAATACAATCCTGTTATACTTTCTATTGTACCAAACTTACGGGGGCTTAGCTCAGTTGGGAGAGCGCTTGCGTGGCACGCAAGAGGTCGTCGGTTCAAGCCCGATA